>DASYGC010000489.1:0-6676 GCA_036000225.1 Ktedonobacterales bacterium
GCTGGCGATCGACGCGACCGTCGCATCTCTGCCCTGGCCGGTGCCGAGTGTGCCTCCACCGCCGGTTGACACCCCGCCGGCCGATCAGGTGACCATCGAAACGCCGCGGTCGGAACCCATGACGGTGACCGCCCCGGCGGCGGACAGCGCCGAGGCCGCCAGCGTAGCACCTGCCGCGGCGCCGGCCCTGGACCTGGCAACCGACGCGGCGCATGCCGCACCAGCTTACATCGCGCCGGAGGCAGTCGCGCCAGCGATGCATGACCCACTGGTGAACGCGATGCCTGAGCCACTAGCAGCCCCCGCAAATGAGGAGGCGGCAGGCGATCTGCCAGCATCAGCGGTGACGGTTCCGGTGCGCGCGAGCGCTCCACTATCCGCACTGGCGGTGGGCGTGGATGAGCGGGCAGCCGCGGTCGAGCCACTGCTGCCTCCAATCGAGGAGTCGCCTGCCGGGGAGCCGGCAGCGGCGTCAGATGAGTGGTTGGATGTGACTCCTGGCGATCAGACGAAAGCCACTGGAGCAGATGAGTATCCTGGCGCGGTGCCCATCTCTGAGGATGCCCGCGGGGGCGAGTTGCGTGCCGCGCACGACACCGTAGTGGCCACACCCGATCTCCAGATGCTGCAAGCGCCAGAGGCCGGGGAGCAGCTCGACCACGCTGCCCAGCGCCCTGACCTCCTGGCGGAGCGCGACACGCCTGGCGAATCCCCAGTGTCGTCCGATGCGCTCGATGCAGCGCCGCCTCTGAGTGTTCTGAGCACGGGAGAAGTGCCTGATTCCGACAACGTTGAAAGTGCTGCCGAGGCGCACGATGTCGGCCACAGCGCCGCCAACGCGCCGGCATACCCGGTGACTGACGAAGTGCCGCCTATGCTGGCGAACGATGCCCCATCGCTGGCGCACGCCAGCGCACTGCCGCCCGCCACGGCGGTCGCCACGGAGGAGGCTGCCGTCTTCGCGGCGCGGCCACCAACGAACACCACGGTTCCACTGGAACAGGCCGAACAGGACCCAGGTGCTGAAGAGCTGCTCGCGGCTACGCCACCTGAAGGAGCGCTCGCTACTCCTTCGGCATCAGCGCCTGAAACGCTGGAGTCTGATCCAACGGACGTCGCCGCCACCGCGACACCGACGCCCGAACCTCAGGCCGTTGACGCACCGACGATCGGTCTCGCCGCGCAGTCGTCAGCGGTGCTCGCCGCGCATCCTGAGCTGTCCGCCGGGAGCGGCACGGAGGACGATGAGTTCATCCTGGTCGTCGAACCGGAGGTCCATACTCCACCCCGACCTCGCGATACCACCATGGCGCGTTCCCTCAAAGCGCGGCGCCGGCGCGTACTCTCCGCCGATGGCGAGGCTGAAGATCCGGTCGAGTCATCTGGTTCGTGGCCCGCGTCCTGAACGCGGCTCCATCAAATTTGTTGTAGAGGTCAGACGATGATCGAGGCACCGCGACGGGAAACGCACACGTATCAGGCGGCTAAAGGGAAGCGGGCGTTGCGCGAAATTGCGCACCCGCTGTCGGCCGAGATTCTGGTAGCCGATATGTCGGGCGAGCTCCCGCCCGCGGCCGTCCAGGCGGTGCACGATCATCTCGCGCGCTGCGCGACCTGCCGCGCGCGCGCGCTCAAACTGTCAGGACCGTACAGCGCCCTGTCCACGCTCGGCGCCGTACCCGTGGCGTTCGTGCCGGATCTGCGGCGCCCGGTGCGCGAGCGCTGGGCCAAGGCGCACGCCTTGCTGCGTGTGGCCCGCACCGTGCGCCTGTTGGGTGGTGGCGGCCTTGCCGGCGCGGCCGCCCTGGTCGCCATCATACTGGTCTCGACGCTTTTTGTCGTCACCAATGCCTTCCAGGCGCCGATCATCCTCACGCGCTCTTCCAATGCGGTGATCGGCGCGCCTGCCGCGGGTGGGCCCGGCCTGCTGTACGCGGAAACCAACAAAGTCATGAATGTCCAGGCGGACAACGGCGCTGCGTGGACCGTCGCTGAGGTCATCGCGGTTGATAAACCAAGTGCGAACGTCGTGTTGTCGCTTCCCCAGACCGCGCAACGGCTGCATGTGGGCACGCCTGGCGAGTTCCCGGTGGCGGTCGCGCTAGCGCCTGGTGCCCAGATCGTCTACCAGGTCACCGCGCCACAGCGCGGTCGTCAGGCACTGCTCGCATTCGACGCTCACACGGGCGAGCTCAAGTTTGTGACGGTGCTCACGCTGCCCGATGGGCGCGCGCTGCCCACTGGTTTCCTGGCGCGGTCGCTGGCGATTGCGCCGGACGGTCAGCATCTCTATATCACCATCAGCGGCGCGCCAACCGCCCTTGGGGGGCCGGAGATCCTGATCCTCGACCATCAAGGCGCTGTGCTGGCTGGCGTGGATACTCCCAAACTCGACGTGGTGGTGCATCAGCCACCACCGCCCGCCGCTCTGCCCGGTATCGCGGCGCCATCGGTAGGACCCGCCTTCACGACGACCGGATTGTTACAATCCGCGGCGAACGGTGCGCTCACCATCTCGGCGGACGGTCGCTGGCTCTTCGATGCCGTTACCCTCGATCGTGGTTCAACCCCGGTGGCAGTGGTCATCCGACGCATCGCCGCGGCAACCGGCATGACGACCCAGTCCGTCGCGCTTCCCGGCGATTTCTCGCTGTCGGCGATGGCCGGCAGTGCCAAAACGGCGACACCGCTACTGTATCTCGTGCGTGTCGGCGGTGACGGCATGGCGTACATCTTCGACGTGTCGGGGACGGGGCTGGTCGTCCGCAGCGAGATTCCGCTCGGTGGCCTGGGAGCGCCGGCGCTGGCCACCATCACCGGGACGGTCTCGATCAGTCCCACCGCGGATGGGGCGTTGGCGTATATCGGCGCGGATACGTCGGTGGCGGGCACACAGCTGAGCAGCCACGATCTCTGGCTCATCAATGGCGTGACGAGCACGGTGGCCTCGCACCGCATCGAGTTCCTCGCCGCCGGTCAGGCCCTGGCAAACGGCTCGACCGGGAAACGTGGGCTGGTCTTCGTCATGCGCGGCTCGCAGATCATCCTGCTGCCACCCGATCTCGCGCTCAGGACCAGCCCGCCCATCTGGCTGCGGCTGGGCGACGGGCTGCCCCTCATTCGCTTGATCGCGACCACCAACGGCTGACACGGCAATCGCTTGCTCGCCGTCCTTCGTAGTCGCGCACGGGTGTGCGCTCTGGCCCTCGTTGTGCGCTCGCTTTCGCCCGAACCGCGCACGCCGCGCACGACCATCGAATCGCTGTCAGCACGCCTGTCGCGCGATTCGTCATCCCACCCACGGGTAATTGATGTCACGTCGTAGCGGCGTCCGGTGGACGCCTGGACCCACGATGAGCCAGCCATCACCCGACCCGCATATCAGGTAGGCGGCGCGCCATCAACCGGCGGCGTTTCCTTCGCGCCAGGCGCCATCCGCCGACCCTCGCGCCGCGCCTTGCGCCGGTAGCCCGCCAGCCCGTGCAATTGATACAGCGCCTGCACGATCGCCTCATCATTCCAGCGCGACGACAGCGGCGGCGCCAGCCCGAGGCTATCGAACACGCCATCGCCGCCGGTCAGACTCACCAGCGTGCTGGCGGCGCACTGGCTGAGGGCATCCAGGTTGTAGCCCCCCTCCTGGACCACGACCAGGCGTCCGCCGCAGTAGCGATCCGCAATCTCGGTGATCTCCAGCATAAAGTCGGCGAAATCCGCATTGGAGAGCCGCATCTGTCCCAGCGCGGGATCTTCGCGCCAGTGCGCGTCGAAGCCAGCCGACACCAGGATCACGTCGGGCTTGCAGCGATCGGCCACCGGCCACAGCACCTGGCGCAAGATCGGATCATAGACGCTCCAGCCGGACTCCGCGGGCAGCGGCACGTTGATGGTGGCCCCGATGCCCGGCCCCTCGCCGGTCTCATCGGAGGCACCGGTCATGGGATACCAGGGATACTGATGAGTCGAGAAGTAGACCACGCTGGGGTCGGCATAGAAGATCTCCTGCGTGCCGTTGCCGTGGTGTACGTCATAGTCCACGATCAGCACCCGCTCCCATCCGTGGCGCCGCTGGGCGTAGCGCGCGGCAACCGCGACGTTGTTGAAAATGCAGAACCCCATGCCGGCGCCGGGGCGCGCATGGTGCCCCGGTGGCCGCACCAGGGCGTAGCCGTTGCGCGCCTGGCCGGCGGCGATAGCATCCAGCGCCACCAACGCCGCGCCCGCCGCGTGCGTAGCCGCGTCCCAGCTCCCGGGCGAGAGATACACATCAGTTGCCAGCTTGCGCGTCGGGGTTGGCTCGCCGGGATTGGCCGTCTCGGCCAGCGCCTCCACGGACTCCGCGGCCGCGCGCACCCGCCGCACGTACGCCGGCGTGTGCACCGCCTCGAGTTCCTCATCACTCGCCGGACGCGGCGTGAGCCGCAGCACGCGCTCGGCGCGGATCGTGCCCTCAGCCAGCGCGGCGTCGATCAAGGCCAGCGCCTGGCGCAGCCGCTCCGGTTGCTCGGGAATGAAGTCAGGGACCACGTGTCCCAGGAATACCGTCCCCGTCACGAGCGCGGTGGGCAGCCGCTCGGGTGCTGCGAGCGGCGTGACGGCAACGTCTGCTCCCACGGACACGTCAGCTGGCGAGTCTTTGGGCATACTTGTACTCCAGTAAAGGTGTGCCGGCAAAGCCGATACTGATGCTCTCGGTATTCTCCACACCTGCGCGATACCGATCTTTGGGACATCGGACGCTACCCAGCGCTGCTGGTGCGCAGCATGTTTGCCTTCCGATGCCCGCCTGCTGAACCCCTTGCCGGAACGGTATTACCCCGCGAATTCATTCGCGGCGCCCGAAGCACCACTCACCCTCGCCACCGGCGCATACCGCACCAGTTCTTCGTAGCCTTGGATTTCACCCACGTCCTACCGCGCACCAGCCAGCGCCCGGCGCGTCAGCTCAGGGATATCGAAGATCGTGTCGGCCACCGGCACACCAGCCGCCAGCAGCGCGTCCACTTTGCCCTGCGCGGACCCGGTATTGCCCGACACAATGGCCCCCGCGTGACCCATGCGCTTGCCGGCGGGCGCCGTGCGCCCCGAGATGAATCCGACCACCGGCGTCTTCATCGTCTTCGCGTAGACTGCGGCATCCTCTTCGTCACTGCCACCAATTTCGCCGCACATCACGACCACATCGGTGTCGGGATCGGCCTCGAACAGCCGCAGACAGTCAATGAAGGTCGTCCCGATGATCGGGTCGCCGCCAATGCCGATGCACGACGACTGCCCAATGCCCGCCTCGGTCAGCAGCGCCACCACTTCATAGGTGAGGGTGCCCGAGCGCGAGACGAAGCCCGTGCGGCCCTCTTTGAAGATGTGATAGGGCATGATGCCCACCTTGCCCGCCCCCGGCGAGGCCAACCCCGGACAGTTGGGGCCAATCAGCCGCGTGGGGTGCTCCTTCAAGAAGGCCGCCACGCGCGCCATGTCCAGCACGGGAATCAGCTCGGTAATGCACACCACCAGCTCGATGCCCGCGTTGGCGGCCTCCATGATGGCATCGGCGGCGCCCAGCGGCGGCACGAAGATGCACGACACGTTGGCGCCGGTCTGCGCGCGCGCCTCGGCGACGGTGTCGAACACGGGCAGGTTGGCCACCGTCTCGCCACCCTTGCCCGGCGTGACGCCCCCCACCACTCGCGTGCCGGACGTCACCATGTTCGGTGTATGGTACAGCCCCTCACGTCCAGTCATCCCCTGCACGATGACCTTCGAGCGGCGATCAAAAAGAATACTCATCTCTCTCAACCCCTGGCCTTGATCTCGGCGACGATTTTCTGCGCGCCATCGCGCATGTCAGCACCCCAGGTCAGCCCCGCGTTGGCCAGCAGCGCCCGGCCTTCCTCAGCGCCGGTGCCCGAGAGGCGCGCCACCAGCGGCATGCCCTTGGGCAACTCCTGTTGCGCCATGATGATGCCCCGCGCCACTTCTTCACCGCGTGTGATGCCGCCGAAGATGTTGACCAGAATCCCCCTCACATCGGGATCGCGCGCGACGAAGAGCAACGCGCGCTTCATCACCTCTGCCTTCGCCCCGCCGCCGATATCGAGAAAGTTCGCCGGTTGGCCGCCTGCGCGCGCCACCATATCCAGCGTCGTCATCACCAGTCCAGCGCCGTTGCCCACGATGCCCACATCGCCGTTCAGTTTGACATAGGTCAGGCCCGCCTGTTTGGCCTCGAATTCCAGCGGATTGGTCTCTTCCGGCTCGGCCCAGCCGGCGAATTCCTTCTGGCGCACCAGCGCGTTGTCGTCAATCAGGATCTTGGCATCGGCGGCCAGCACGTCGCCTTCGGCGGTCAGCGCCAGCGGATTGATCTCGGCCAGCGTCGCGTCGCACTCGACAAACGCGCGCGCCAGCGCGGCCAGCATGGCGCCACCGCGCGCGACGACCTTGTGCGGCACGCCCGCGCGCGCCAGCAGGTTGCGCGCCTCGAAGGGCTGCAGCCCACCCCAGCGCATGTCAATCGGCTGCCGGATGATCTTCTCTGGCGCCGTCGCCGCCACCTCTTCGATATCCACCCCACCAGCGGCGCTCACCATCACCACCGGCGCCTGCGAGGCGCGGTCGAGCACCACCCCGACATAATACTCTTCCTTGATGTTGACCTTGGGCGTGACCAGCACCT
>DASYGC010000490.1:0-3277 GCA_036000225.1 Ktedonobacterales bacterium
CAGCAGATATGGTCGTGGATCGGGGTGATCTGCCCTGGCAGCCAGACCAGCGAAACGACCGAGAAGCGGCGGCTGGGCGCGACGGCGAGCAGATGCGAGCGGTAATGGCTGGGGTCTGGCTCGCGATAGCACGGCGCTAGAAAATCTGGATCAGCCAGCAGCCGGCCCAGGCGTGCCTGTACGCCCGCGGCGATGGTGGCCGCGTCCCGCTCGGCGGCGACCAGCGCCTCGACATCGGCGATAAAAGCGGTCAACCCCGCGGTGGTGGTGGCGCCGACTGCCTCGGCATTGAGGGGTGCGCTCATGCTCCACCTCCTTTCCTCCATTGCATCCTACGCCTGGATTGCCCCCCGCGGCAAGGAGCGGCATGGCCATCGGCGCGCTCGCGGGACGGGCAGTGCCCAGCTACGAGCGCGCCGGCGTGCATTCAGGTTTCAACTCTCGGGCGTCGACCATGGGCTCTCGCCATGTTGCGCGTAGACCCCCGCGTTGAACTGGCCGGGAATGTCCTTGTAGAGGATGCGCTCGCCCGTCTGGGCTGTCTGGTCGGAAGCAGTGACCATATAGCCGCTATCCCAGTGCCAGGCGGGGTATTCGACCGCGTCAGGCGTATAGAACTGCAGACAGGGATCGCCCTTTTTGCCGGGCGAATTGACGCACCCACTGAGTACATCGGGCGTGCCGCGGGCCTCGGTGATGCCCACCAGTTTGCCATTGGGCGAGAAGCGCATGCGCACCAGCACGTTGGTCACCATGTACTGCAGGATGGGCGTAGCCCCGCTGCCATCGGCGTTGGCAAAGAAGATCGTCTGCGATTGTACGCCGGTGGCGCCTTGCACCTCGATGAACTTCTGTGGCGTCGTGAACTGGTAAGCCACGTGTGCGCCATCCGCGGACACGTCCCAGCCCTGCAGGTGGTAATCACCAGGCGATCCCTGGAATTTGCCATAGGAACCGAGATCAATGGAACCGCTCGCGACACTGTGCGCGCCAAGATCGTAGTGATGGAGCACAACATGAGTCTGCTCATAGCCGCTGACCGAACCCGTGTCCTCGGTGACATACCAAAGCGTTGTGCCGCGAACCACACCCTCACGCGCGTTGCCGGGAAAGCCGGGCAGCGGGGTGGCAGCGCCCGCGCCCAGCGTATAGGAGGCGCCCTCGTCGGCGTTGTTCCAGTTCCCGATCGCGAACACGCTGGTGTTGTTAATCCAGCCGTACGCGCGTTGATTGGTCAGCACACCGCCCTGATTGGGCAGTGGCACCTGCGTGGCGGCTCCGGTGGCGGTCTCGACGATATACAGGCCGCCATAGATCTGGGCGTCGGTCGAGCAGCCGCCGGTCGCCACGATGATATGCGCCAGATCGGGCGAGAACATGGCGGCGCCGTAGAACGGCAGACCGCAGGGCGGGACGGGCAGCGCCGTATGCGTGATCTGCGTCGGGGCGCCATCGTTGATGCTGGCCCAGATTTGCGGCGCGCCGCTGCCATCCAGCTGATTCCACGAGATCGCGTGCGGCGGTGGCGGCACGGGTGTGGGGGTGGTCGGGTGCGGCGTGGGAGTGCCTCCCCCTTGCACAATCGTGGTGGTCGCGCCGCAGGCGAGCAGGACGGGCACGAAGGCCGCCAACGCCAGCCACTTGAAACCGGTGATGCCAGAGTGCCGCGAAGGAATAGATGGCATGGATCGCTCCTCACTATGAGTGCCATAGGTGGCGACCTTGCCCCGACTGGTTGCGGGGCACCTGCCCGCGCTCCGTACCGTGGCGCGCGATCCACATAGATCAGCACGACACAGAACCTTGCGGGTAGTGTACCTGGCTATGCAAGGCTTCACAATGAACTGGGTCACAATGCCACGGCGCGGGTGCTCCAGATTCCGACAGGACGCACCGGCTTTGGAATAGGATAGATGGGAGCAGGTGTCCACCACGCTACGCTCAAACCAGCACCACGCGACCCGACAATCCCTCGCGAGCATCCCGTCAGGAGGTCAGCATGTCAGCAGCCACCATCCGTGTCGGCACAGCCAGTTGGACCGACCACGAACCCTTCTATCCGCCCGAATATGACAAAGCCGCCATGAAATCGCAGCGCATCGCCTACTACGCGCGCTACTTCTCGCTGGCCGAGGTAGATTCGACCTTCTATCACCTGCAGCCGGCGCACAACTTCGCGCTGTGGGCTGAACGCACCCCTGACGACTTCGCCTTCGATGTGAAGGCCTATGGCGAGATGACCTGGCATCACCGCAACGAGGACAAATCGCAGATCACGCCCAGCGCCGATACGTTCGCTAAGTTCAGCGAGATGGTGCGGCCGATGCGCGAGGCGGGCAAGCTGCGCGCCATCCTCTTCCAGTTTCCGCCCTGGTTCACCTACGCTCCCGAGCGGCTGGAATATCTGGGCACGGTGCGCGAGCTGCTGCCCGACGACACGCTGGCGGTCGAGTTCCGCCACCGCTCGTGGGTCGAAGGCGCCCAGGTGGACGAGACGCGCGCCGCGCTTGCGGAGCACCGGCTGGCCTACTGCGCCGTGGATGAGCCGCAGGTGGGCAGTGGCTCGGTGCCACCCGTGGTGCTGTTGACCGATCCCCACTTCGCCATGGTGCGCTTCCATGGGCGCAACCGGCAGATGTGGTATGGCAAGGGGCTGAGCAGCAGCCGCGATCGCTTCGACTACCTCTATACCCAGGCCGAGTTGACGCCCTGGGCCGAACGCATCCAGCGCATGGCCGAGCGGGTGGGCGCCGGTGGCGAGGTGCACGTGGTCGCCAACAACAACGCCGCCAACTATGGCATCGTCAATGCGCTGGACATGCAGGAGTTGCTGGGCCAGCCCGTGGGCAAGGGGCAGCCGCTGCCAGCGGGCGTGCAAGCCACCATCGCGGAGCGCGAGCGCACCACGCCGCCACCACCGCCAAGCCTCTGATGCCAAAGCTTTCCAGTCCGCGTAGGCGGAGGCCACCATCTTCGTGGTGGAACGCCGTAGGGGCGCATGGGTATAGCGCAGCGGCGCCCGGTTTTCACCCGCTGGCCAACCGCGACGAGACGACAGGATTTGATATGAGTGGTATCATGCTTGCACCAACCCTACGCCCAGAGAACGGCCAGCCATGGACCTGCCTAGCGGTACCGTCACCTTCCTGTTCTCCGACATCGAGGGCAGCACCCAGTTGCTTCAAGCTCTGGGTGACCGCTACGCCCAGATGCTCGACGACCATCAGCGGCTGCTGCGCGCGGCCTGGACCGCGCACGGCGGGAGCGAAGTAAACAC
>DASYGC010000491.1:0-5494 GCA_036000225.1 Ktedonobacterales bacterium
GCGACTTGCGCCGCCCGCCGCGTTCGACCGCACTCGTCCCTTGTGGCGTCAGCTCGACCAGCCATACCATTACTACCGGCGGTACCACTGTCGCGCCAATGCGCGAGAGTTGGCACGTACGGTGACCGTTGCCCGACCCGATATCCTATACATCTGGGAGATCACTGGGCTAGGTGTAAGCTCGCTCCTCAGGAGTCTGCCAGCGCTGGATGTTCCCATCGTTTTCCACCTTGGCAGCTATTGGTTGCTCTATGCGCGTTCGCCCGAGACGGCACACTCGCGACTGCGCGCGCAATGGCTCAAGCGGTGGCTGATTGGCCGGGTGCCGGCGCTGGCATGGACCTCGCTCATTGCCGTCAGCGCCACCGTAAAGCGGGAATATGTCGACGCAGGCTTCGACCCTGAGCGCATCGAAGTCATCCACAATGGCGTGAGTTCGTGCTTTTTCTCGGCGTCGTGCGCGCCAGATCCCTTGAGCGCGCTTCCGGAGTCGAAAACCATCCAATTGCTGTTCGCTGGCAGGCTCTGCCTGGAGAAGGGCGTTATCACGATCCTCGAAGCACTCGATCTCCTCATCAATGCGCCGGGCCCCGCGGCGATGGCGCGCGATTTGCTGCATCTTCACATCCTTGGCAGCGGTGATCCGGTGTACGAGGCTGAACTCAATGCCTATCTGCTCCACAAGCGGTTAACGGACGTGGTGACATTCCACGGCAGAGTGCCACAGCACCAATTGATCACCTATTATGACCATGCGGACATCATGCTCGTCCCTTCACTATGGAAGGAGCCATTTGGTCTGGTCACGGTCGAGGCAATGGCGCGGGGACTGGCCGTAATCGCATCGCGCGTGGGTGGATCGGCGGAGATCATCACGGATGGGGAGAATGGCTTGCTGGTCAATCCTGGAGATCCACACGCGCTCGCAACGGCGATCCAGGACCTGGCGCGGGATGCAAGCAAACGGAAGCGGCTTGCTCACTCCGCCCAAGCGGCAGCCCGCGAGCGATTCACGATCGCTGAAGATGCCAGACGCATTGGCGAGCACTTGCGGCGCGCAATCCGAGCAGACGCACGAGTTGGTGCGTCCGTGTGAGTTCCAGCCCAATGCTGGAGGAGGTCCATCCAATGAAACGCTACTGGCCGAATATTAAGCGCTACAGCTGGATCATAGGTGCCTGCGCCGTGCTCGCCGCTCTCATTGGGCTGTTCATGGCATTCGTGCTGCCGCCGCCTTTCGTCGCCACTGCCAGCGTGTTGGTCCAGGCGCAATCACCTGGGAACAGCATCACGGCGCTGAGCGCAACCGACCCCTCGGGCAGCGTCGATAAGGCGAGCACCTACGCGGCGGAGATTCCGACGCGCGAGGTGATGACCTATGTCGCGCACCTGTATCCTCAACTCGCGCAGCGCGGGTATTCCATCGAAGACCTGATGAAGAATGTGACGGCTGCTCCGTCGGCGAGCACGGCGATCATTACCATCCAGGCTTCAGACCACAACATGGGCAATGCTGACCTGCTGACCAACGATGTGGCGCTGGGTTTTGCCGCGTTTGTTCAACAGCAATCGCAGCACGAGGTGGATACGCTGCGGACCACGCTACAGGGCCAACTCGCGGCCTACCAGAAGCAGAAGGCCGCGTTGGAAGCCGCCATCGTGCAACTGCCTACGACCGCCACGAATACCACGACCACCACCACCACTTCGAGCACTCCGTTTGGACCCGCGACGACCAATGGCACGACCACGAGTACCACTGGAACGGGAGTTTCCAGTCCAATCTATACGATTGACCTGAATAACTTGAATACCGTCAACCAGTACATCAATCAAATACAGAGCCAGCTCCTCCAACTCCCGCCGACGGTCCGCGGCGATGTCAGCGTCATACAAGTCGCCACGCCGGCCGATACCAGGTCCACCAGCAAGACATTGATTCTGGCCGCGAGCATCGGTCTGGGTCTCGTTTTAGGCGTGATCATCATGCTGCTGTTGATCTACCTGGATGACCGGCTGCTGAGCGAAGACGCGGTGCACGAGAAGTTGGGCATGACCTATCTCGGCGGACTCGCCAGCAATGACGAGGTGCGCAAAGCCCCTGCCGACGTACTGGGTGAGCCGCTGCGCGAGGCCTCAAACATTTATGCCACCGCGCGCATGACCGGCGTGCTGGGGGGCTCGCGCAATGGCACCCAGGGGAAAGTCCTGCTGGTGACGAGTGCCCAAACGGCTGAAGGTAAGACCACCGTGGCGGCAACATTGGCCGCGGCGGTTGCTCGCGCTGGTGGGAATGTGGTGCTTGTTGACGCGGATCTGCGCCATCCAGGTACCCATAACGCCCTGGGCATGCCCCCCGCTGACCTTGGACTGGGCGAGCTGCTCGCCGCAAAGGGACGCCTTGACGATGTGCTGCGGGTCGGCAATATTCCAGGGTTCTGGTGGTTGCCCGCGGGGGAGGTCATGCAGACGCCAACGCTGCTCCTGGAGCAGCGGTTGCCCGAGATCCTCGGTGTCTTGCGCGAGAAGTTCGATGCCGTCATCATCGACGGACCGGGCGTCTTAGATGACGCGGACGCGGCACTGATGGCAAGTATGGTTGATGGTGTCGCGCTGGTTGCCGACGTCCGACACAGTACGCTTCCAGTGTTGCTGCGTGCCAAGGATCTACTGAGCTCGCTGTCGCATGCGCCAGCCGGTATCGTCATGAATCGTCTGCCGCGGCGACCGCGGGTTCGCAACTACGCCACCGCTCAGCCGCGCATCGCGGTAACTGGGCAGCCGGTGCCAGTGCCTCTGGGGGCAGTGGCCGAGTATGCCATTGCCACCTCACGGGCAGCCAGCAACGGCAAACAGGATTAACGCGGGCGACGTACAAGACCCAGAGGTGCCGGTTGACGCGGGAGTGTGGCCGCCAGCCTGCTGTATCCTCCGGTGGTGTCGCGCGGTTGCGAGCAGGTGAGGTGAGGAACCTATGGACAGCACAGGGAGTGTAGGTGAAGGGGCGGCGCCCCAACGACATCGACGTGGGGCATCGTGGCCGCGTCTGGCCTTGCCGCGCCCTTCCTTGCCACGTCTGGAATGGCCGCGATTGGACGTGCCGCGTCTGGCATGGCACCGACTTGAGCAACATTTTGGCATCACGCTCGTCTACTTCCGGCGCACGCTCGGCTTCTGGTGGTATCGAGTGCTGCTCGTCGCCCTGGCAGGTTGCCTGGCCGGCGTCCTGGGAGTATTTGTTCTGACGTTTCCGAAACCAGTCCTGGGCGCCGTCGCCATGCTGATACCGACCTTCTGGGCAATCCGGCGCCTGGAGTTCGGTCTGGTGGCGCTGGGCATCCTGGCGACACCGCTGTTGCCGACGGCTTTCTCGGTGAAGTCGCTTGACATCTATCCGGCGGAGCCATTGTTTGCGCTACTCATCGTCGTGATCGCGGTTCAGACGGCCTTTCGCACGCGCGCGTTTGTCTGGCCGTCGTTCCAGAGCATCTGGCCACTTTTGGGGCTAATCGTGCTCGCTGTGGCTTCGACGCTCGCGATCCAGGTCACCTGGATACCCGTGGTATCCCACCGAATCAACGGCTCACCAATCATTTTCGACGAACTCCTCGGGATCGGCATTTATTGTGTTCCAGTATTGACTATCGTGCTGGTGAGCGCGTGCGTCACGAATCGGGATCGGTGGATCGAGCACCTGCTGACGGCGTTTCTGGTACTTGCGGCCGTGGTCTCCGTGATTGTTGGCGCTGAGTTCAGGCGCCTGGGGAGTGATGTCTCTTCGTTCCGCTACACGGAGCGCAACATTTTCTATATGCCGCTGGGATCCCTGGCACAACTCATTGCCCTGGGCGCGATCATCGCGTACGCGCGTCTGCTCCTGGCGGAGCGTTGGCGGCCGCGTCTGGTCTACGGTGGGCTGTTGGTGCTCTATCTGGTCAGTGTTTACGTCACATTGGAAATGAGTCACTGGCTGGAAGTCGGTGTCGCCCTGATCGTGATGACCCTCATTTTCTCACGCCGCCTGCTGGCAACCTATGGGGCGCTTGCCCTTTTGTTGCTGCCGCTGCTCCCGGTGATGATTGCCAAGATCGAAAGTAAGGTGACGACGAAAGATATTTCGCGGCTCACCATCTGGCAGGATATGATTCGCGTGTGGAGCAAACGCCCAATCCTGGGAGTCGGTCCGGGCAACCTGTGGTCATACGATCAGGCGTTTACCCAACTCCCCTTGCTGCTGCGCAATTTGAACAAGTCTGGCTTGGGTGTCGCGCACAATGGACCGCTGCAGTTGCTCGGCGAGGTGGGGCCGCTGGGCGTCTTCTGCATGTACGCGTTCCTGGTGATTGCCCTGATCGCCGCCGTGCGGCTCATTCGGCGCTCAAATACCGCGGAAACGCGCGGCGACCGCGCGTTTGGCCTCATCTGTGCCGGCTTGATCTGCGGTTCAGTCGCCGGCGATGTGGTTGCCGGAACCTTCCTCCTTCCTCCCGCGCAGGTCGGCGATTTCAACATCCTGCCGGAAGTGTTGATCACCTGGATGGTGTTGGGATGCCTGATCTACAAAGACCAGGTCTGGCGAGTTAGTAACCAGGTGCGCGCTCGTGCGTTGACAGGGCTAACGAGGTAGATCGTGAAACGACAGGCGATGGCGCGACTGCTCCTCCATGGTGCGCTTTTGCCGAGTCTCGTGGTATCAGCGCTGGGGCTGGTGCCGGCTCGGGGCGCACAGGCTCGGGCACGGAGCGCCAGCGCCGGGAATACGATCACGGTGTCGGTAGTTCCAAGCGGGGCGTACACGCTGACGTCGCAACGTCCCGCATGGGTGTTTGGCGGGCAGGTTGGGGCGCGACTGGCGGGCATCACCACCACGAGCGGCAGCGACGCGCTGGGGGCCTTCCAGGTCACACAGTTTACTTATCTGGACAAGAGCGGAGTCTCCAGGCAGGGCGCGATTCGCGCTTACACGGGGCAATCAATTGTCGTGTTCACCGATACGCATGTGGCAGCGGGGAGCAACATCGCGCCGTTTCCCCGCCTGACGTCGTATCCGTCGAATCTGTATCACCTCACCTATCAGTACGCGTTCGCACAGCATACATTTGCCGCCTTTGGGTCAGATAGCCCCTGGCTGTTCTTTGATGCGCAAGCGAATGCCTTTATGCTCTCGCCGGCCTCCGATTTCCTGGTCGCCAGCACCAGCCGCACCAAGGGCGGCGTCATCAGCACCGGTATCACCCCGGTGATTACGCAACTGCCACAAGGGTTCACCCATGCGACGATGCTCGTCGTCGGCCAGGGCATCAATAGCACCATGGGGACCTGGGGACTGGCCATGACAACCTTACAGGGAAAGGTCCGCACTCCCAATGACGCGGACGCAACCCTCAACATGCTGGGGTACTGGACCGATCACGGCGCCGCGTATTACTACACCTACGACTCCTCGCTCGGTTACGCGGGCACTCTGCTGAATGTGAGCGATTCGTTCAAGCAG
>DASYGC010000492.1:0-6002 GCA_036000225.1 Ktedonobacterales bacterium
GGAAGTGATGACAACGGTTCGTGCTCGCCACACAAAGGGGAGCCCACATGGCCGCAGCCTTGTCTCACGTCTCGCTCGACCTCGCCACCACCCTGGGCCCTGCCCACCTGCTCGTTAGCGATCTGGACCGCTCGCTGCGCTTCCCCGCGCACCGCACGCGGTCGCCCCTCTGGACCCCCTCCCCGCGCCGGGGAGGGGGCAGGGGGAGAGGTCACCCCCCAAACCGGAACGCGCTCAGCATGCGGGCGAACTCCGCGCTCCGCAGGCCGCTGAACTGGCTCTGCGGCGCCTGGAACACGATCAGATAGGTCAACGCGCCGTGATTGGCCACCAGCGCGGTCGCTTCCATCGGCACACCCGCCAGGTCGAAGGTATACGTCGCCTGTTGCCAGGCAATCCCAGCCACCACTGGTCCCGAGTCCGGTGCGCTGAGCGGATTGTAGTTCGCGATTTGACCGGGCACAATCGGGATGTAGCCGTTGTTGAGCACCCCGATCAGGTTCGGACTCGAAATCGCCGGCCGTGTCAATACGGCAAAGGTGACGTTGGCGCCTTTGGCGCCGGTGCTGAAAGCCTCGCCCTCCATATCGCCAGCCCCCGCGACCGTTGCGCCGAGCGCTTTGGCGGACCACCCCACGGGATACGCGATGGTGAATCCCGCTGCCTGGCCGGCGAAGTTCTTGAAGCCCGCGAAGGGTGTGGGAATCGGGGCCGCGGTCGCTGTGGGATGCACGATCGTCTGGCCCTGTGGCGTGCCGCGCAAGCGCATCAGGCCGATGCCGACGGGAATGGCCAGGATCGCCAGGATGATGCTGAGCAGCAGCACATTGAAGGTCAGCCGGCTCAGGCCGCCAATCAGCGCCAGCGCCTGGCTCGGGCGCGGCTGCGCCGGCGCGATCCAGCCAGCGTTGGTGGCGAGGCTGGGATCAACTACCGGCGCCACGATCCGCCAGCCGCGACCCGTATCCCGCGCGATGGCTCTGCCCTGGGCCAGATCTTCCGTCAGCGAGGGCTTGCGGCCCTTCGACTTGCCCGCCAGCGTTCCGCCCTGTCCGGCCTGGCGTCTGGACCACCGCATTCCTCCCAAACGGCCACGAGGCTTCGCGGGCATGACCGGCAGTGGCGGCTCATCTGGCCAGGCCGCGTCGCCATTCAGCATGCCCGCGGGCAGTTGTTCGCGCAGCGACTGCCAGGGCGGCAGTGGCGGCGCGGCGGGTGTCTGGCCCCAGGCGGGCGCGGCCGTCGGCGGCTCTGGCGCGTGTATGCCGCGCGGCGTGGGGATGCCCGCGCTCAGCGTCCGGTTCGGCGCCGGTGTCGGTGAACCGAACCGCGGCGGCTGGTCCCAGGCCGGCGCGCTGGGCGACGGCATCGGCGGTGCGGCGGAGAAGCCACCCCCGGCCGCGGGCGGCGCGTCCCACTGCGCGGGGACGCTCGCGTTCAAGTCCCCGGCCGCGTCCGGCGATTTCCAGTCCTCCGGACGATCGAAGAGCCATGCTGGCAGATTCGCGTCCAGCGGGGCCTGATTGTCGCGGCCGCTGCGCTCATCGGGCCAGAACGGCGAGCGCGGCTCGCCGGGGCGCGGCGCCTGGAGCCGCGGGGTCTGCAAGTGCTGCGCGCTGAATGGCGACGCGGGCGGCCTGGCCGCCGCGGGCGGAGCCATACGCCCCGGCATGGTCAAGTCCGGCGACAGGGGAGCGACTGGTGGCTGGGCCGCCCGGCCGCCCGCGGCGTTCAGGGCGTCCACGGACTCCAGGGGTTGAACCGGCGGCCATGCGGCATCCCATTCCGCCTCCGCGGCGGCATCCAGCGATCCCAGCGATCCCAGCGAGGTGGTCGAATCGGGCGCATGCGGCGGACTCAGCGGGCCAAAGCGGCCCGCGCGCATGGGCGGCTCCGAGCCGGCTGGCGCACTGGGAGTGCTGCTGGCAAACGGCTCCCCTCCGGTGGCCGCCACCGGAATCTCAGCACCACAGTTCTCGCAGACCGGGGCGCTATCGCGCAGGGTCGCGCCGCACTGAGGACACCACATCGCCCGTAATCTCTTTCTCACGCCCCCATCTTTGAGGGAAGAAGAGTCGCATCCGCATGCCGACCAGCGAACGGCCCAATTATACATGCCCCATGACGGGCAGGCTAGTACCAATCTGTTGTACGTTAGGACATAGCATCACGGATCAAAAGGATAGGAAAAACCGGCTTGCTCCAGCTTCCCCTGGCATACATCGTGCGTACCATCGATGGACGTGGCATCGAGCGGCAGGGACCGATGGAGCGCGGCCTCGTCCGGTTTCAACCGCCGGTAAACCGCCAGCGAAAGGTGGGAGTCTCCGTGCGACAGGAATCCGATTCGCACCACGCGCACCCGACGGATGGGCCAGGACCTCCTGCCCAGCGCGCGGCGCGCACCCGGGCAGCCAGCGGCGCGGCGAGGTCCGAACGGCTGGCGGCGCTTGGTGAACTGGCCAGCCTGCTCGTCGCGCGCGGTGCGCCGCTAGCGACCCTCGATCGGGCGCTGGCGGTTGCCGCGCGCATGATGCCGCGGGTGGAGCAGTGGTGTCTGTACAGCACCACCGGCACGGCGCCTGCGACGGCTCACGAGGTCACGGTGCGGCTGGCGGCATGGCGTGGCGAACCGGCGGCGGACCCGCTGGCGCGGCATGCGGCGCCCAACGGGGCGCACGACACAGCCACCCCCTTGCCCGCCCTGGCGCCACACCCGACCGACCAGCTCCAGCACTCGTCCGCCTCGCTGGGACTGGGGCCGGCCGTCGATCGCCGCGTGTTGTGGCAGCGGCGTTCGGTGATCCTGGGTCCGCGCGCGAGCCAGAGCGCGAGCCAGCGCACCCTCACGCGCCATCCGCGCGCTGCCCACCCCACGGCCCACCCACCGGCGCGGGCCAGCACCAACCCAACGATAGGCGCCGCCGCCGCCCTGCCCCTGGTGAGCGCCACCGGGACCCTCGTTGGCGCGTTGGTCGCCCTGGCCGCGCCACGCCATGTCTGGCGCCACGAGGAACTCGATCTGCTCGACCTGCTCGCCCATCATCTCACCATCCTGCTCCCCCGCTGCGACCTGCAGCCTTCCGCGCCGGCCGCCACCGCCGGCCCGGGCGCCAATCGCCCCGATGAACGCCTGGAGTTCATCTCCCTGGCGGCGCACGAACTGCGCGGCCCACTGGCCACCATCAAGGGCTATGCCCAGCTGCTGCTGCGTGGCGCGCGCAAAGACCCCACCACCAGCGAGAACGTGCTGCGCTCGCTGCGCGCCATCGACCAGCAGGTGACGCGCATGGCCGACCTGATCGGCGAGTTGCTGGATGTCTCGCGTATCCAGCGCGGCGCGCTGGAACTGTATACGCATCCCGTCGAGTTGGAACCGATCGTCCGCCATGTGGTCGAGACGCGGCGCGCCACCCTGGATCGCCATACGCTGACGGTGGAACTGGCGACCCCGCCGCCGATCGGCATCTGGGATGCCGCGCGGGTCGAACAGATCATCCGCGATCTGGTGGATAACGCCATCCGCTACAGTCCTCAGGGCGGGGCGATTGTGGTGCGGGTCAGCGGTACCGAGCAGCTGGCCCAGGTGTGCGTCAGCGACCAGGGTATGGGGGTGCCACCCGAGGAGCGCGAACTGATCTTCGACGCGTTCGTGCGCGGTGCGCAGCCGCGCCTGCGCCACCTTTCCGGCCTGGGTCTGGGCCTGTACGTCAGCCAGGCGCTCGCGCGGCGGATGGGCGGCCGGCTCTGGCTCGACACCACCAGCGTCGCCGGCGCGGGCAGCCAGTTTTGCGTGGAACTGCCACTGCGCCCCGATTGATTGCCCCCAGCGCCGTGCCACCACGCTATACCCCTCGTGTGCTATACTCATGAGCAGACGCCCTTCTCGCGGATCAGCCTGCCATGCGGTCACCCCACCGCATGCGGTGTGTCTTCCCCACGCGAGCAGCCACGGCGGAGTTCCGCGATGCGCAAAGACAGCAGCGACAGTCGTTCCCCCCTCGAACGCCTGCTGGCCATCGGGGCCACCGATCTGGTGGCCCGCGCCGCCAACGGCCAGCTGGCGCGCGCCTTTGGGCGCGAGGCCGAGATCGACCAGATCTGTAAGTGCTTCCTCGCGCGCAAGAGTGTGTTGCTGCTGGGCGAGGCGGAGGTCGGCAAGACCGCCATCATCCACGAGATCGTGGCGCGCATCGTCACCAATCAGGCACCCGAGGCGTTGCGCGGCTGGCGCATGGTCGCGATCTCCACCGGCGCGGTGCTGGCCGGCACCGAATATCTCGGCGACTGGCAGACCCGCCTCACCGATCTGCTCGAAGCGGTCAAGCAGGAAGAGCATATCCTGCTGTATATCGAGGATATCTGGGGGCTGCGCGATGCGGGCCGCGCCTCGGACAAAGCCGACGGCTTCGCCACACTGATCCGCCCCTATCTCGAACGACAGGATGTCGTCATTGTCGGCGAGGCCACCCCGGAGAACTACGCCTCGGGGCCGCATCGCGCCCGCGGGCTGGCCGACGAGAAGTCCCTGATGAAGAACTTCACCATCGTGCGGGTCGAGGAAACCACGCCCGAGTCCACCAAGGAGATCCTTCACGCCGTCGCGCGCACCCTGCGCAAGGCGCACAAGGTGCGCCTCGAAACCGCCGCGATGGAGCGCGCACTCGAACTGACGCGCCGCTACCTGCCCTATCAGGCCTTCCCTGGCAAGGCCGTCCGGCTGCTGGCCGAGACCGCCGCGGCGTACGCCCCCGGCGAAAAGGCGCGCGAAGCCATCAAGCTGGTGGCGGGCGAGGTCGTCATCACCGCCGATTTGATCGGTGGCGGTTTCTCGCGCCTCACCGGCCTGCCGGAAAAGATCATCTCCGATCGCATCGCGCTGACGCAGGAGGAGATTCGCGCCTATTTCGAGGAGCGCGTCGTCGGCCAGGACGAGGCCATCACCACGGTGGTCAATCTGGTGACCCTGGTCAAGGCCGAGTTGCACGACCCCAATCGCCCGCTGGGCGTGCTCTTCTTTGTCGGCCCCACCGGTGTCGGCAAAACCGAACTGGCCAAGACCGTCGCCGAATACCTGTTTGGCAGCAAAGAAAAGCTGATCCGCTTCGACATGAGCGAGTACAAGACCTACTCCAGCCTGCCCGAACTGATCGAGCAACTGACCGAGAAGCAGCGACGCCAGAGTTTCTCGGTGCTGCTGCTCGACGAGATCGAGAAGGCGGGTCCCTTCATCTTCGATCTCTTCCTCTCGGTCTTCGACGACGCGCGCCTGATGGATGCCACTGGCCGTTCGGTTGATCTGCACAACACCATCATCGTGATGACCTCGAACCTGGGCAGCGAACTGATGCTGGCGGGCGCGAACCGCGCCATGGGTTTCGTCGCCGATGCCGCCGACGCCGCGACCGCCGCGCGCGTACGGCGCGATGCGCTGCTCAAGATCGTGGAGCACAGTTTCCGCCCCGAGTTCATCAACCGGCTGGACAAGATTGTCATCTTCCAGCCGCTGGGTGTGGATGAGATGCGCAAGATCGCGCGGCGCGAGTTGGGCAAGGCGCTGCTGCGCGAGGGGGTGCTGCGCCGCAATATCCTGCTCGATTTTCGCGAAGAGGTACTCGACGTGCTCGTCGCGGCGGGCTTCAGCCCGACCTACGGCGCCCGACCCCTGCAGCGCGCCATCAAGGACACGGTGCTCATGCCGCTGGCGCGCAAGATCGCCGCGCAGCCCGCCGCCGGCGAGCAGTTGCTCGAACTCTGCGTGCGCGATGGGCAGATCGAAGCCGAGATCATCCCCAGCGGCTCCATCGCCCAGCTGCAGCAGGCCGAGCCGGAGGAGCCGCGCGAGCGCCTGGCCGTGCGCGAAGCCAGCAGCGGGCGTGCGCGCGCCATGGATCTGCACCAACTGACCGCGGCGATCGCCAGCCTGCGCCAGCGGGTAGAGGCGCACATCGCCTCCGAGCGCTACCAGGGGTTGCAGGCCTATGCGCGGCGCCTGCTCGCCG
>DASYGC010000493.1:0-5638 GCA_036000225.1 Ktedonobacterales bacterium
AACTCGAATACCGCCTGCCGCGGCTCGCCGGGCAGGGCCACGCGCTCTCGCGCGTGGGCGGCGGGTCGCGGGGCTCGGGCGGCGGCGGAGTGGGAGGTGCCATCGGCGTACGTGGTCCCGGTGAAACCAAGCTGGAACAGGACCGGCGGCGCATTCGAACGCGCATCAGCGAGTTACGCCATGCGCTGGAGGCCGTGCAGCGGCAACGCGCGCAACAGCGCCGCCAGCGGTCCTCACAGGCGATCCCCGTGGTGGCGATTGTGGGCTATACCAACGCGGGCAAGTCGACGCTGTTCAATGCGCTGACCGCGGCGGATGTGCTGGTGGAGAACAAGCTATTCGCGACCCTGGACCCCACGACACGCCATATGACGCTGCCCAGCCACCAGGAAGTGTTGCTGACCGATACCGTGGGCTTCATCCAGAAGTTGCCCACCGGGCTGGTCGCCGCCTGCCGGGCCACGCTGGAAGAGGTTGTCGAGGCGGATGTGCTGCTGGAGGTGGTGGATATCACCCACGAGAACGCCATCGAGCAATCACAGACCGTCACCGATGTGCTGCGCGAGCTGGGCGCGGTGGACAAGCCGCGCGTGACGGCGCTGAACAAGGTGGACAAGCTGGCCGATCCCACTACTGTGGACGCGACGCTCTTTCCGCATGCCGTGCCAGTTTCCGCCTCGGCGGGCACCAACCTGGAGGCCCTGATGGAACAGGTTGGCGTGGTGCTGGCGCAGGCGATGGTGCGCGTGCAGGTGCGCCTGCCGTTCGAGCGTACCGATCTGGTGGAACTGTTTCACCGGCGCGGACGCGTGGCGCGCGAGACGCAGGACGCTGAGGGCACCTTGGTGACCGGGGCGCTGCCGCGGGCGCTGATGGGTCTGTTTGGTCCCTTCCGCTACCCGGCACCTCGCTCGCGGCGCACGCGCGGACTGCCGGCGGTGGAGACACTGGCAGCCGAATAGGGCGGTCTCCGGCGCGTGTCGCTGCACGCGCGCAGCGACGCCTGGCGCGTGTGCCAAGTGGGGGAGGCTGGCGATGCACAGCGACCGGCAACCGGCTGATGACGCGGTCGCGGCGATCGCGCGGCGCGCGCAACACTTGCGCGAACTGGCGCGACTGAGCAACTCGCTGCGCCCTGACCTGGGGCTGGACGCGATTCTGACCCAACTGGCCAACGCGGTGCGCGGTGTGGTGGGCTTCAAGATCGCCGCCTTCAATCTCGTCCAGGAAGGAGGCGACCATGTGATCGTGGCCGCGGTGGCGGGCCTGGCCGCCGCGGAATATCAGGAGCTCGTGCAAGCACCGCCGCGCCTACGTGAGGTGTTGCTCGCGATGCGCGAAGAGTTCCGGCTGAGCCGCTCCTATTTCATCAGCCACGAACATCAGCATGCGCTCGACGCGGTGGACTCGATTGTCCCGGTACGCGCCCCCGTGCTGGGCGGTGCACACACCCCCGGTGACTGGCATCCTGAGGACACCCTGCTGGTGCCACTGGTCAGTGTGCGCCACGATCGTCTGCTCGGGATTCTCTCACTGGATCAGCCTGAAGATGGCAAGGTGCCCGATCTGGAGACCATGGAGATTGTCGAGTTGTTCGCGAATCAGGCGGCCGTCACGATTGACCTGGCGCGCCTGTTCGAGGAGCGCGAGCGCGAGCAGCGGGCCGTGCAAGAGGGCATCTACCACCTGTTGGGGCACATCGGACTGGTTGGTCAGGGCAATCTGACGGAATCGGTGGACCTGGGCGATACCGCACTAGGCCCCGTCGGCGATGCATTGAACGCGACGGTGCTTCGACTGCGCGGCGTCCTGGCCGACGTGCTCCAGGCAAGTGAAGCGGTGAGTGAGCGCGCAGGTGACCTGCGCACGATGCTGCGGGACCTGGCGACCGGATCACAGGATCAGGCGCGACAGATCACCCAGGTGGTGGGCGCTGTCGGCGGCATGGCACAAAGCGTGCGCCACACGGCAGCGACCGCCGACGAGGTGACGCACGTGGCACTCGAGGCCAGCGAGATCGCGCATGAAGGGCGCGACGCCGCCGAACGGGCCGTGCTGGGAATGGTGCGCGTGCGCGACCACACGCTGCAATCGGCACGCAAGGTCAAACACCTGGGCGAAATGACGCAGCAAATCAGCGAGATCGCGCGAACGGTGGCGCAGTTCGCCGACGAGACGAATCTGCTGGCGCTCAATGCGGCCATCGAGGCGGCACGAGCTGGCGATCATGGGCGCGGCTTCACGTTGGTCGTGCGGCAGATCAGGGATCTGGCGACGAATAGCTCCGAGGCGGCACAGCAGATCAAGGCGCGCATCAAGGCCCTGCAACAGGAGACGAGCGCGGTAGCCATCACGATCGAGGAGTGCACCCGCGAGGTCGTCGAACAATCCGACCTGGCGGCGCAGGCCGGGACGGCACTGGGTGCCGTGGATGCGGTGGGCAAACAGATTGCCACTGGCCTTGGTGGCATCGCGCAGACCGCGGGTCAGCAGGCGCAGTCATCCACGCTCGTGGCGCGTACGGCGGAGGATATCGCGCATCTCACCGCGCAGACGCAGGACGCGATGGAGCGCATGCGCGGCGCAATGGAGCAGCTGGCCGAACTGGCGCGGGCGGTGCAACACGGCATCGGCGCCTTTCGCCTGGCACGCCCCCTGGCGCCAGATGCCGCCGCGCGGCAAGTGACGCCAGCAGCCGCCCACCCGCAAGGGATGGGCGGCGGATGAACCCCAGACCCCTATGCCGCTCAGCGGGAGGGAACGAGTCGCCGGGTGAGGGTATCGAAGGCGATCGGCACGGCAGTCGGATCAGTAGAGGCGACGCCCACCGCCCCGGGACTGGCGGTCAATTCGGCAACCCCGGCGCCCAATGCGGCTTCCAGGCGATGCACGACATACGGTTGTGGATCTTCCTGTCCATGCTCGAGTCGCGAGATCATCTCACGGCGCAGTCCGGTGGCTTCCGCGAGTTGACTGATACTGATGCCCCGGCGCTGGCGCGCCTGTCGTAAACCACGCAGTTTCATGCCAATCCTCCCCATTGAGGTGTTCATGCCTTCCAGCCAGCCACGCTGCCAACTGGTGAACCTGGCGAAACCCATCCGCCACTCGTCGTTTCGCGCATGAGCCACGCCGCTGTGGCTGGTGCGCCGCGGGTCTGCCAGCGCGAGCACACGCTCGCCCACTGGCGGCGGGACGCCAACATCGCCTCCCGCACTCCCGATTATACCATAGCCGGGCGCGATTCCCATGCTCGCGGGCGACACGTCGCATGGCGCGTCTCATACCGTCGCACGCGGGCGACGGCGGCCATCACGCACCGGGGAAATGACACGCCGCGAACTGGCCAGGGCGCTTCTCCGACAGGGTGGGATACACCTCACGACAGATCTGCTGTGCCTTCCAGCAGCGCGGATGGAACGGACAGCCGGTGGGTGGGTTGACCGGGCTGGGCACATCACCGACGAGAATGATGCGCTTGCGATTCTTTTCGATCTCGGGATCTGGCTCGGGGCTGGCCGAAAGCAGGGCGATGGTATACGGATGCTGCGGATGCAAGTAGACATCGTCAGCGTCGCCCACCTCGGCAATATGGCCGAGATACATGACGGCAACGCGATCGCTCAGGTGCTTGATGGCCTGCAGATTGTGCGCGATGAAGAGATAGGTCAGACCGAACTGCGACTGCAGGTCCTTGAGCAAATTGAGCACCTGCGCTTGAATCGAGACGTCCAGCGCCGAAATCGGCTCGTCGGCGACGATGAACTTGGGCTGCAAGGCCAGCGCGCGAGCGATGCCGATGCGCTGACGCTGACCGCCACTGAACTCGTGCGCGAAGCGATTGATCATGGTCGGATTGAGGCCGACGACATTGAGCAACTCAGCGACGCGCTCGCGGCGCTCGGGGGCAGTGCCGCGCGCAAAGTTCTCCAGCGGCTCGGCGATCAGACGTCCAATCGTGTAGCGCGGGTCGAGCGAACTGAAGGGATCCTGAAAGATCATCTGCATGTCAACGCGCTTGCGCCGGAGCTGGCCGGCTGGCAGGGTGGTCAACTCCAGGCCGTCAAAGGTTACGGTGCCAGCAGTGGGACGAATAAGCTGGAGCACCGCCCGACCGAGCGTCGACTTGCCACAGCCACTCTCTCCGACCAGACCCATCGTCTCGCCGCGCTTGATATCCAGGTCGACGCCGTCTACCGCCTTGACGCTGGCGACGGTGGTCCCCAGCAATCCCCCACGGATGGGAAAGTGGACCTTGACACCACGCAATTGCACGAGCGCATCACTTGCCTGGATGGCGAAGGGCGTCTCATTGACTGCTTCTGCTACCACTCGTCAACTCCCTCGGGCGCCAAGCCCGCTGGTTCACTCGCTCCAGGCCGCCAGGCGGATGCCAGAGGCCGACACTCCAGAACACGTTAGCGACCCGATGACATGCGCGTCTGACCAGGAATACCGATGCATCAATACGGATAAAAACAGGCAGCCTTCTGGTCGGGCCCAACCGTCTGAAGCTCAGGCCGCTCCACCCGGCAACGCGCCTGCGCCTTCGGGCAGCGCGGGGCGAACGAGCAGCCAGGGGGCACATTGACCAGGCTGGGTGGCTGGCCCTGGATGGCCGCCAGACGCGAGCCGCGCGGAACCCCAGCGCGGGGCACGGCCGCCAACAGGGCCTGGGTATAGGGGTGCGCCGGTCGCGAGAAGAGGGTAGACGTCGGCGCGGTTTCGACGATCCGGCCCGCGTACATGACGTTGACGCGCTGACACATCCCCGCGACGACGCCGAGATCGTGGGTGATCAACATCGTGGCGGTCTTGAACTCGGCTGCCAGCGCGTTCATCAGGTCGAGCACCTGCGCCTGGATGGTGACATCCAGCGCGGTCGTCGGCTCATCGGCGATCAGCAACTGGGGATTGCACGACAGCGCCATGGCGATCATCACGCGCTGGCGCATGCCGCCGCTGAACTCGTGTGGATAGTGTTTGAGGCGCCGGCGCGCGTCAGGGATACGCACGCGGTCCAACATCTCGACCGCGCGGTTCAAGGCTGCCGCTTTGTCGAGCTTGAGGTGGGCCCTGACCGCTTCGGCTATCTGGTCGCCGATGGTGAACACTGGGTTGAGCGAGGTCATGGGATCCTGGAAGATCATAGCGATCTTCGCCCCCCGCAAAGAGTAGAGCTCCTCCTCGTCCATCGCCAACACATCTTCGCCGCGGAAGGTGATTTTGCCGTTGACGATTTTGCCGGGCTTATCAACCAGGCGCATCACCGACATGGCGGTGACACTCTTGCCGCAGCCGCTTTCGCCGACGATACCCAGGGTCTCGGCCTCATCCAGATAAAAGGAGACATCCTCGACGGACTTCACCACGCCGGAACGCGTGAAGAACTGTGTACGGAGGTGCTCCACATCGAGCAGCCTATCTGCCATGCCTGCCCCTAGTCTCTCTCTGTCATTGCGCCACGGTTGGCGCGCTCACAGGCTAATCCACTTACATCTAATCCTTGAGGCGCGGGTCGAAGGCATCGCGCACGCCATCGCCGACGAAGGCGAAGGCCACCACCAGGATCACCAGCGTCAAGGCGGGCCAGAGCAACTCCGTCCAACTGGTCTGCAGCGTGTTGACCGCATCCGAG
>DASYGC010000494.1:0-7013 GCA_036000225.1 Ktedonobacterales bacterium
CACACGCGGCGCGCGCGCGGGCCGAGGGCCGGCCCACTCGCGGCAGTACGCTCCAACCGAAGAACATGCCCTGGCCTAGACCTGGCACGTGTGGCATGTGATGAGTCGCGTCCGGTCCGTTTTCAGGGAGCAGCGGACCGGTCGCGCGTGTGCCGCTGTCGCGCTGGCTTGCGGTGTCGCGCGTCAAGCGGCTACAATTCCTTACGCTGTCGCGACTAGCGTTTCATATGCCTTCCGCACTTGGCGTCGCTGGGGCCGTGCCAGGCTGTTCAGTCGGTGAATGATCGTGGAGGAATCGCGCATGTACGCATCAATCCTGGCCGGAGGCATTGGCACCAGATTGTGGCCGCTCAGCACGCGGCAGCACCCCAAGCAGTTCCTCCGCCTTCTGGGCGAGCGCACCATGTTGCAGGAGACCGTGGATCGCCTGACGGGCGTCGCCCCACTCGATCAGATGTACATCGTCACGTTCAACGACTACCGCGACGACATCCGTCAGCAGTTGCCAGAGCTCCCTGCTGGCAATATCATCTTGGAACCGGCTGGCCGTGGAACGGCGGCCTCGATTGGTCTGGCGGCCACCCTGATCGCCGCGCGCGATCCGCACGCCGTGATGGGATCGTTTCATGCCGACCACTCGATCCGAAACGACGCGGCCTTCCGCGAGGCGTTGCGGTTCGCCGAAGGGGTCGCGCACCAGGGTTTTCTGGTGACGCTCGGGATTCATCCTTCGTACGCCGAAACCGGATATGGCTACATCAAGTACGGTGAGGCGCTCTCACATACGGAAGGGCTGACCGCCCATCACGTTGAAGCATTCGTCGAGAAACCGCCCCGTGATACGGCTGAAGCCTATCTGAGCGCGGGCAACTATGTGTGGAATGCCGGCATCTTTTGCTGGCGTGTCGATCGTATTCTGGAAGAAATCGAGCGGCTGATGCCCGAAGTGAGCGCGGTGTTGCGCGAAGTGCATGCGGTGGCTCTGACCAGTGGCGGCCGCATGACTCCCGCTGTCGAGGCGGCCATGCAACGCGCATGGCCGCGACTGCGCGATAACGTGACCATTGATGTCGGCGTGATGGAGCACGCCGACCGCATCGCGGTGATTCCCGTCGAGGTGGGATGGGATGACATCGGCAACTGGAGCCAGATGGCCCGGCTCTTTCCGGTTGACGCGGCGGAGAACAGCATAGTGGGCGTGGCAGAGGAGCGCCACTTCGAGGTACGGAGCCACGATAATCTCGTGTACAGCGCGACTGGTCGTCCGATCGCTATCGCCGGTGTCTCGGGGCTGGTCGTGGTTGATACGCCGGACGGTCTGCTGATCTGCGCCAAATCCCAGGCGCACTTGGTCAAGGAAGTCGCCGACAACTTGCAGCCGTCCTGAGGCGCTGGTCACCTCTGGTCGGTATACAAGACGGCTTGAGACGCTCCCGCGTGCGGTTCCCCGCGCATCCAGTCGTGCTATACTGCTGTGGACGGGTAGCCAGGTAGGGTACACTATTCGAGATACGTGCCAGGACGCGACGCGCGACCGGTGTGGGTGGACAAAGGGTGTGGTGGGGGACATGGGGAAGGCAAGAGACACTGCCACCGATCGCCTCTCCAACGTGATCGAAGTCGTCGAGCTGGGGCGCCGCACCGGTATGCTCTCCGCTGAGCGTGGCGCCGGACCCGGCTATGAGGAAGGCGAGATCTACTTCGTCGGTGGTCGCGCGGTGTACGCGGTGCACGCGCAGTTGCGTGGACGTGAAGCACTGGGTGCGTTGGGACAATGGGGCGTGTGCCGCTTCTGCTTCGAGACCCAGGTGCGAGCACCCCTCCCCAACATCACTGAACCGATGAGCACCCCAGGGTCACAGGTTGCCCGCGCCGGCCCGACCGGCCCCACCAGCGGGGGCAGCGGCTTTGGCTGGCCTTCCGGCCCGCTCGGAGGATCGGCACCGGGTGTTCCCATGCGCGGCGACAACACCGCGCGCGACAGTCGCGCCGCCGCCACGCCTGGCGCGGTGCCAGGCGTGGCGCAATCGACCGGTCCGCTGGCCCGCCGCCCACGGCGCGCGCCCGATATGCGCGATCTGATGACCGTGGTCACCACCCACAATCTCTCGCGCGGCCATCGCGCCATCCTGCTGCTGGCCGATGGCCACCATAACATTCTGGACATCGCGCGGCTGGCGTCCAAAACGGTTGACGAGGTGACGCAACTCATCACCGATCTCCAGACGCGCGGACTGATCTATTTTTACGAGTGAGGACTTGATCGGCTGACCCATCCGGTAGCGGATGCACGCTGGCGGCACGCCCGATGCGCGGCGGCCCGCCAGGTGCCATAGAAAATGAGGTACACACCCTGATGTCACACGCTTCAACCCGCGGGCGCCAGCGCCGCCGTCTGTCGCTCTCAGTGCGGCTCTCGCTGCTCTTGCTGACCGCCGCATTGCTCCCGCTGGCCGTGGTGGTGGGGGTGAGTAACTATTTTGCCCGCAACACCCTGATCGATCAGGGGCGGCTCTCGCTTTCGACCGATGCCAACGGCAAAGCATCGCTGGTCGATGCCTACCTGCAAGAGCGGGTGCTGGATGGCCAGGCGCTCGCCACACTGCCCACCGCGCAGGACCTGCTGGCCTGCCGGCAGTGGCCGCAGCTCGCACACCAGGTGCCGCCCGCGCTCGCGCCGTACGCGCCGGTGTTGCTGGCCGTGATGCGCTGTGCCGATCCGGTGTACAACCTGGTGTCGTCGCAGCGCGCGCTACAGGTCGGTATCGTGCGCGATGCCAACTACGCCGACTGGTCCATGTATGACCTCTCGGCCGCCGCTGTGACCTCGACCTTGAAGACGCCAATTGCCTTGCCGCAAGCGGATGGCGCGACGTTCAAACAGGGCAAACCATTCATCTCCGGCGTGCGCGACAATGCCCAGGCGGGCTATTCGTACGTGCACCTCTATACTCCCATCAAGCTGTCGTTCAAAGAACTGGCTCAAGAACTGACCATTCTGGCGCAAACTCAGGCCGCGCAGGCGCAACAGGGGCAGTCCACGCCGACGCCGACACCGACATCTACCCAGGGCCAGCCGGCCTCGCAGGTGCCGCTCACGCCGGATCAACTCACGCAACTCACGCAGGCGCTGGCGCAGATTCCCGATCCGACCGTTGGTTTCTTGCAGGCGACGCTCAAACTCAACTCGATCCAGCAGGTGGTCGCGGGCGAGCAGAACGCGAATGGCGCCGACAGTTCCGCCTTCATCGCCGATAGTAATGGCGTGCGCATCGCCGACCCCAACGCCAACGAACTGTTCACCAGCGTCGCGCCGCTCGATCCGACGACGCAGCAGAGCTACGGACTCGCGCAGGGCATCACCACCGATAACCTGCCGGCGGTGTCCGCGGCCATCCAATCTACGTCGCCGCAAAACTCCTTTCAGGCGATCGCCGTTCCCGGCGCCAAGATCCCCTATCAGTTTGTGGGTATTCACCTGCACCAGGTGCCCTGGACCTACTTCGTGCTGAGCCCGTTGCCGACGGTGACCAAGGTGGCTGACGATCAACTGCGCACGTCGCTCTTGAGCGCCGCGGTGGTCGCCGTGCTCGCGATCCTGCTTGGCTTGCTCGTTGGCACGCGCACGGTCTCGCCGGTGCAGCGGTCGGTGTCCGACCTCCGGCGCGCGAGCGAGGGGTTGAACCTGCTTGCCGCGCGTCAACAGAACTCCGCGGGCGAGCAGCTCTGGGTGGTCGATGCCTGCAAGACGGGACTGGAGAGTGTGCGCTATCTCTCGGATGCCATGCACCAGGCGGCGCACCGCATCGTCGAGGCGGGCGACTGGTTCGGCCAGTATTGGGATCGCCTCAACGAAGAACAGGCGCAGCGCACCGTGCAACACCTGCGCGAACTGGCGCAGTACATCGAGGAAGCCGCCCGTCGCCAGTATGCCAGCAGCGAGCGTCTGGACAAAGCCATCAACGTAACGACCCAGGTCTCCGATCAGCTGGCCAACGGCGCGACGGCCGCCGCCGAAAGCGCCGGACGCCTTGAGGAAGTGGTTACGCAGTTGCAGGGAGTCGTCGGCGGCCGGTCCGCCGCGCGAACGAGCGCGACGGACGATCCTTCCCAGGAGCCGGAGGAGCCGATTCGCACCTTCCCACCCGCGCTGCCCGCACCGAGCGGCGTGCCCGGTGACTACGCCAACGACTACTCCAATCAGCGCGCCCCCAATGGCTACCCCACCGCCGCTCCGGCCTCACCCTACCAGGGCGGCTGGGCCCCGACTCCGACGAATGGGAACGGCCATGGCAACGGGAACGGCTTTCAGCAGCCAGGTAGCGGTTACAGCCAGGGTTATGGCCCGGCGCATGGCAATGGTGGCGCGACCAACGGAGCCGGCAGGCGTGGATAGAGCGAACGCTGAGGAGGTGCGCAATGACCGAGGCCGGACGCCGGCCACGCCTGCGTGAGCTGGGTATCGCCTTGGGCCAGCTGGCGCCAGGGCCGCTCAACGCGATCACCGATGTGTCCGGCGTACGCGTGGGGCAGACAACGCTGATCGCGGGCGCCGGCGCACTGAAACCCGGCCAGGGACCGGTGCGCACGGGTGTCACCGCCATCCTGCCGCACGAGGGCCACCCACTCCTGGCTAAAGTTCCCGCCGCGATGCACGTCATCAATGGCGCGGGCGAGGTCACGGGTCGCAGCCTCGTCGAAGAGTGGGGCCTGCTGGATGCGCCGATCTGTCTGACGAGCACGCTGAATGTGGGATTGGTCTACGACGCCGTCGTCGAATGGATGGCGCGCGATTCAGGGGCCCTCAGTGTAGATGACTGGGCGATCCCCGTTGTCGCCGAAACCTACGATGGCGAGCTCAACGACGCGCAGGGGCGCCATGTGCGCGCCGAACACGTGCTGGCGGCGCTGGCCTCGGCGTCGGGCGGGACCGTGGCGGAGGGTGCGGTCGGCGGTGGCACCGGCATGATGTGCTACCAGTTCAAGGGCGGCAGCGGCACGGCTTCGCGCGTGGCGGAAACGGCGGGTGCGCCCTGGACGGTGGGCGCGTTCGTTCAGGCCAACCACGGCAGCCGCCGTCAGTTGCGCGTTGGTGGGCTAGCCGCCGGCCAGCTGCTCCATGCACCGCTGCCCGCGCGCCGGCAGGAAGGCTCGATCATCATCGTACTGGCTACCGATGCTCCGCTGGACGCGCACCAATTGCGCCGCCTGGCCGCGCGTGGCGCGCTGGGCCTTGCCCGCACCGGCTCGACGGCCCACAATGGCAGCGGCGATTTCGCCATCGCCTTCTCGAACTTCCCTGCCAATCGCGTGGCGCCTGGCGCGCGCGGCGCGCCACGCACCCTCACTACACTGCACAATGCCGACCTGAATCCACTCTTTGGGGCGGCGGTCGAAGCGGTGGAGGAAGCGATCCTCAACGCGCTGTGCGCCGCAGGCGATATGCTCGGGCGCGACGACCATTTCGTGCCGGGTTTGCCCGTCGAGCAGCTGCGCCAGCTGTGGCAGGATCACCGTCTCGGCTGAGACGCTTGACCTTCATGCGCCACTCAGATCCACCTCGATCCCCAGTCCCAGGCGCGCGGCCTCCCGGTTGACCGCCGCGGCCACGGCGACATCTTGCACCGCCAGACCCACCGCCTTGAAGCACGTGATCCGCTCGGAATCAGTACGGCCGGGGCGCGACCCCAGCACCAGCTCGCCCAGCTCGGCGTGGATGGCGCCGGCGTCCAGCGCCCCCTCGCCGATGGCGCACAAGAGATCGCCGGCCTCGGCCAGCGCCGCCGCGCGCTGATCCACCACCAGCAGCGCCCGCCGCAGCAGGGCGCTGTCCAGCTCGCGCATCACCGGCGTGAAGGCCCCGATCGCGTTCACGTGCGTGCCCGGCCGCACCCACTCTCCCGCGAATAATGGCTCGGTCGCTGGGGTGGCGGTCACAATGACATCCGCCTCCCGCACCGCCGCACGCACCTGCGCGGGCGTCCGCGCCACGCGCACTTCAGCTGGACGCCAGGCGGGCCAGGTCGCGACCCGAGCGGCCAACCGGTCGGCCCGCTCGGAGTTGCGGCTGATGAGCCAGGCGCGCTCGATGTGACGCACGCGACAGACGGCCTCCAGTTGATCGGGCGCCTGACCGCCCGCGCCGAAGAGGGTGAGTACGCGCGCTTCAGATCGGGCTAGCAGGTCGGTCGCCAGGCCGGTTACCGCGCCGGTGCGCAGCGCCGTCAGCGTGGTGCCTTCCAGCAACGCCAGCGGCAGACCCGTCGCGCCATCCAGTAGCAGCACGGTCGCCGGCACGGTGGGCAGCCCCCGCGCGCCGTTGCCGGGGAAGACGCCCACCACCTTGAGCGCCAGTTGTTCGCCATGTGGCAGATAGGCTGGCATCACCAGCACGCTGGCATCGCGCTCGGGCAGACGCAGCAGGGTACGCTCGGGCATGATTGCGCTGCCCTGTGCCAGTTGCGCGAAGGCGTCGCGCATCAGGGCGATCGCCAGCGGCATATCCACTGCCGCGCGCACGTCAGCCGCGGTCAATATCCTCATCGGTGTGGCCTCCCTCGTCAGCGATGCCCCTGGGTGTGCGATGATATGGTATACGACACGCGGGCCAATCAGGGGAGCGGGCATGCCAGACGACACCACAAGCATCAGGAGACCAGGCCCACCTCAGGGCGCCAGCCTGCCATACGGCCCTTCATCCGGCCTGCCATCCAACGAGCATGGCGTGCCTCCCAGCGAAGCGGAGCGGGCCACGCCGCTGTCGCTCACGATTCAGCCGCTGCGCCGCCCCGACGCCCGTATCATTTCCACCTGGCACTATCCCGAGCCCTACGCCGTCTACGACCTGAATATGCGTGTTCCTATGCTGGTGCAACAGGTCTTCCTGTTCCTCGGCCAGAGCATCTATTTCGCCGCCTATGCGTCCGCGGCAGCCGTGGCGTGCGAACCGCCAGTGGACGCGCCGCCATCTGCCGCTCCGAGAGGCGGCGCCGAAACGCTGGTAGGCTTCTTCT
>DASYGC010000495.1:0-6754 GCA_036000225.1 Ktedonobacterales bacterium
ATGACCGCGGCCAGGCGGCACGCGATCCATGTGCGCATTCAGGAGCAGGGGAGCGCCAGTGCCAGGGAGGCTGGCGATGAGATTGCCCGCATTGTCGATCCAGCAATCCAAATCGAGCTGCGTTAGACGCCCACGCAGATACTCGCGGACCTCGTCCTCCTGGCCGGAGACGCTGCTGATGCCGACCAGCGCGGTCAGGGTGCGCTTGACCCGAGCGCCAAGATCGGCGGGCGCCGGCGGCCTGGCTCGCCGCCCGGGGGTGGGCGTGTGTTGTCCGTCCATACGCTTCCTACCGGCCAGTCATATCAAATCTTGGAGCCCATCTTGTGGTTTGCGGCGGTTGAAAGCCAGGCACACCCACGCGTCCAGAGGGCGTACATCCGTACGCTTTTACGAGATTGAGCATCAGTCAACGGTGCGCACGCCCGATTCGCCGTCTGGATTGGCCGCTGGTTTGGTCGCCGCGCGTTTGGCGGCGCACCGCTCGCAACTGCCATTGCCACCGCCGCAGGCATGTTTGGCTTCCTGGCGGGGGGCGGGGCGGCCCTTCCACTCGATCTCTTTCACCGGCGCGCGCACGGTCGCGCCGCTTTCGAGCATGACGTCGACGGCGGCGCGGGGCACGTTGATGCCCACGACACGTCCCGGCCCGCTCGCCGTGGTGACGATCTCGCCATAGGCGGGCATCTCCTGCTTGGCTTCGACGTAGGAGTCGTTTTCATAGGCCAGGCAGCACATGAGCCGGCCACAGACGCCAGAGATCTTGGTGGGATTGAGTGGCAGGCCCTGTTCCTTGGCCATCTTGATCGAGACCACGCCAAAGTCAGTCAGCCAGGAACTGCAGCACAGCGTCTTGCCGCAGGCGCCGACGCCACCCAGCATCTTCGCGTGGTCGCGCGCGGAGATCTGGCGCAGCTCGATACGCGTATGGAAGGCCGTAGCCAGATCGCGCACGAGTCCGCGAAAATCGACGCGTTGCTCAGCGGCAAAGTAGAAAGTCAGCCGGGCGCCATCGAAAGTATACTCAGCCTCGGCCAGCTTCATGGGCAGGCCATGCTGGTCAATACGCGCGGCGCAGTGCACCAGCGCCTCTTTTTCTTTGGCCTTGAAAACCAGCATCTGGCGCAGGTCATCCTCGGTGGCGAGTCGCACCACGGGTTTGAGGGCCTCGACCCCAAGCTCAGAGGCGGTCACCTGCCGGGGGGCGATGACCACGCGCGCCGCCTCGACTCCTTTGGTGGTGGGGACGATGACCCAGACACCGGTCTTGAGCGTGAAGCCGGCGGCATCGTAGAAGTAGATGCGACCGGCCGGTCGAAAACGCACGCCGACAGCGGTCGTATCGAGGGGCGTCACAGGTCACCAATCTCGTTAGTGAGGAGGATGGCCTCGGCCACCTCACGCATAGATTTGCGGTTATTCATGCTGAGCTTCTGGATGCGCCGGAACGCTTCGCGCTCGCTCAAGCCCTGTTTTTGCATGAGCAACCCCTTGGCCTGCTCCACCACCTTGCGGGTGGCCAGCTTGTCCTCGAGGGTCGCGACCTGTTTCTCGAGCGCGCGGAACTCCTGGAACCGCCAGAGGGCCACTTCGATGGCGGGTTTGATGTCACTTTGGCGCCAGGGCTTGGTCAGATAATGAATCACGCCGGCTTGTTTCGCGCGCTCGACGGTTTCGAGATCAGGCAGCCCCGTGATCAGCAGCACTGGCGCGATATTCTCGCGCGTGAGGATCTCCGCCGCCTCGATGCCATCGAGCTGGGGCATGAAGATATCCATCACCACCAGATCGGGCCGCAGCTCGCGCGCCAGGTTGACGGCGCTCTGGCCGTCGCCGGCATCGCCCACCACGAGATAGCCCTGATTCTGGAGTTCCTCTTTCAGGTCCAGGCGAATGAGCGAATCGTCTTCCGCAAGGACAATGCGTGTTGGCATGGAGGTCACCTCATCCGCGCCGCGCTGACTGGTGGCGCCCGGTCGCTGGTAGGTACGGCGCGCTGGACGTTCGCGGGATACGCTGGGTTCGGCGTCGGCGTCAGTCGCTGGCGCACCGGGCAGCGTATCAGCGGCAGTATAGCACATCCTGCCCGCGCCCTATGGGCGAGACGGGGCAGGATGTCAGGAGATGAGCGGCGTTGGATCAAGGGATATGCTTAACTGTGGGCGGGGATGGCGCCGATCTGCTGCATCAAGACGACTCCGTCAAACTGTCCCCGGAACTCCGTAATCTTGCCAGAGGCGATGCGGTAGAATACAACCCCTGGAACCATCACGCGTCTGCCGGTTGGCGCGGTCCCCTGAAACACTCCCTGGTGTGTGCCCCGTCCTGTCCAGCGTTCCGCGACACTGTTCTCTTCGCCCAACATCTCTTCGACGGTGGAATGCCAGTCGGGGAACGCTCCACGCAAGGTTTGCGCAAACTGTTTGAAGGTGTCAAGGTTCGTTTGCCCCACCCCCGGAAGCGAGAGGATGGCATCGCCTGCGATCAACTCGTCAGCCGCGGCCATGTTCCCAGAATTCCAGAATTCTTCGACAAAGCGGCGTACCAGTGCTTTGTTCTGCTCAACCGACATCATTGCGCTCCCTTTTGCTTGTCCGGTGATCGTCACCGGTCGAACTTACCTCAACGCTCCAAGCATAGCTCTCACGTCGCGCAAGCAGAATCCCAGAAATCTGGGATGACTCCTCTTAATGCGGGCAGGAACGGATATGATACAGGAGCAAACACGTTGATCTGGAGCGCGAGGGAGAGAATGTTGCAAAAGCAGCTCGCAGTAGAGCAGGTGCGGCGAGAGATTATTCGTCTCTGTCAAGCGGGACTCGACTCGCGGACGCTGCGTATTGAAGCCATCAAGCAGATACGGAAGGTGCTCCCCATCGATGTATCCTTCTTCGCGACGGCTGATCCGGCGACACTGCTATTCACAGACGTCGTCGCCGACGATATTCTCGCGAGGGCGACGCCGCGGTTCATCGAGAACGAGTTTCTCCAGGACGATGTGAACAAGTTTGCCTGGCTGGCGAGAACCGCACAGTCAGTGGGCAGTCTGGTCCAGGAGACGCATCGTCAGGTGGAGCAAAGCCGAAGGTACCGGGACATTCTCGCCCCACTCGGTTTGGGAGACGAACTGCGGGCGGCACTGATCACGCGTCGTGTCTGCTGGGGCTTCCTCTGCCTGCATCGCGATCGCTCAAGCCCGCCGTTCACCCCGGCGGAGGCGGCCTTCCTCCAACGGCTCGCTCCTCATCTTGCTGAGGGCTTGCGTAACGCGTTGCTCCTCGGTGCCACAAAGGCAGCGTCGTTCGTCGATGATGCGCCGGGGTTGCTGTTGTTGGCGGACGATCTCTCGGTAACGGCGATGACCCCCGCGGCCGAGCGTATGCTTGCTGAATTGACCGCGGCAGACCGGGTCCCTCTACACGGATTGCCCCATGCTGTCTATGCAGCGGCGGCGCGCTTACAAGCCAACGAGCAGAACAGCGAGTGGACACCCGACCTGCCACCGAAGGTGCGCCTGCGGACAGCTTCTGGCCAGTGGTTGATGGTGCATGCCTCCCGGCCAGCGGGCGCGAACACGGCAGGGCACATCGCCGTGATCTTCGCGGTGGCCCGGCCGGTGGAGATCGCCAGGCTCATTGTACAGGCCTATGCGCTGTCTCCCCGCGAGAGTGAGATTGTACGGCTCGTGGCGCAGGGACAACCCACGACACAGATCGCCACGACATTTCACATCACACCCGACACGGTGCAGGACCACCTCAAAGCGATCTTCGAGAAGGTCGGTGTGCGCAGCCGTCGTGAGTTGGTCGGTCAGTTGTTTGCACAGCAGTACCAGCCACGAATCACAGCCGGGCAGGTTGTGGGCGCCGATGGCTGGTTTGCCTAGGAAAAGCGAGCGGTGCGCAACCGATCCGCGGCTTTCTGGTAAAACTAGCGCGCCGGCAATGGCTGGCCGTTTTCGTCGTACTCCAGATAGACCACATCGCGCACGTAGGGATGCTGATTCAACTTGCCCGCGATTGCCGTTTCGTGGCCGGGGGCGACCATCGCGAGGAAGCCATGGCGGCGGGGAATCAGGCGCATGGGGCGTGCTTCGTGGATCAGCAGCAGACGTTGCGCTTGTCCGACGGTGACGCCTTGGCGGAAGAACACGGCGAGGCGTCCGGGCCCCAGGAGGGGAGCCTGCTGGCGCGTGGGCGACCCTTCGAGCCGGTCGACGATGGCCTGAGCCGCGTTTTCGGCACGCGCGTGCAACTTACTCAGGGCGGGCATGGCAGCGGATTGGGCCCGCTCGCCGAGGTCGCGCGCCGCCGCGGTCAGGCGCCCGAAGGCATCGCCCAGCCGCATCGTCGCGGTCGGCTCATGCGCGAGAATCGGATAGACGCCGCTGGCTTTGGCTTCGTGCTGATGATCGAGGGCGGTCTGGAGACCGGGAAGAAGATCGCTCCACCATTGCCGCACCACCTGTGTCACCGGGAGGTTGTCGACCGGTCCGCGCTTGCCCTGGTCATGCGCGCCACGCTGCATGCGCAACTCGACGTACCGGCGCATACGCGGATCAGAATAGGCGCCGGAGGTCTCGCCCAGTGGCCGGCGGCCCGTGGGCGAGGCCAGCCGCTCCGCGGGGGTGCCAGGGCGCTGGATGGGGCGGGGGATCGGCACGGGACGGCCGGGTTGCGTCGTCACCAGCGTACGCGGTGGCATGGGGGCCGCTGGCGGCGGGGTAGGCATGTACATCGGGGGCGTAGGCGCCGAAGGCTGGGGGGTGGGGCGCGGCGGCCAGACGGCATTTTCGTCGGTGTCCAGGAACGCCGGACGCGGCGTGGCGCTGGGAGGCGTGAACTGAATGGTCGGCTGATCCGCCAGGGCCCATTCGACATCCACCTCGTCGCGAATGCCGTTGGCCCGCTGCGGTTCCACCCACGACGGTTCCACCGCCGGCAACTCAATGGTCTCACGCACCGCATCAGGCGCTGCCTCGCGCGGATCGCGGGTGGGCAGCACCGTGGTCGCGTTCAGATCGTCAACGGGCGCCGCCTGCACGCCAGCGGGTGGCACGCCGTCATGTGGCGTTGGCGTGTCGCGTAGGGCAGGCTCGGCATCATCCAGCGCTGCCGTGTCGGCCGTGGCTGACACGTCCTCGTCTGCTACGGGTGTAGCCAGCGCGACCGGCGCGTCGTCATCCGGCGCGGCAGCGTCAGAGGCGCTCATCGGCTGAGCGGCCGAGGCGCTCGCCTCGGGATCGGCGGCGCGCATGTCAGGCGCGCTCACCGCGGGATCGGCGGCGGCATTGGCGGCGCGCGGAGCGGCGCGCGTGCGAGTGGCAGCGGGCACGACGGGCATTGGGCGCGTCGCGCTCGACCCATCCGCGTCCGCATCGAGCGAGCGCGCCGCCTCGGCAAGCTCGTCCATCCGCGGATCGGTGGTGGCGTTGTCCTGTGTAGCCGCTGCTCGCGGCGGGTGCTTCGAACTCATAGGTGTGTACCCTCCGTGTGGCCGGAGAGGAGGGCATCGCGAGGCCCGACCACGCTGTTGACTGTCGCTGGCGCCCTCCAACCGCAACTAGCGGGTGGGAGGGGGTGATGCGCCCTGGGGAAATACGTCCGTCACTAGCATACTGCCCGCGTCCAAGAGGGGCGAAGGCGTCTCAAGCCCGCAGTGGCGCACGCCAGTGCTACTATTGGCGTGTAGCGCGCCTCTGATGGCGTGGGAGAAATATCCTAGTCGGCACCTGCCTGGCAAGCGGTGTGGGAGGGCTACACGATGCGGGAATCTGGCATGCATCCATGCGGACGCCAGACCATTTGCGCGGTTCGCCCGTACCGACGCGCGCCGCGATGTATAACCGCACGTCAATGTGGGCGAACCGCGCCAGTTGCATTCAGGGCTGGCTATCCTCAGAACTGGCGAGCCTCAGGCGGGCAGGAACTGATTGGTATACGCCTGGGATTGATCGATCACGGTCGTGAGTAGGCCCACCGAGCGCAAGAATGTTGTCATGGTTTGCCAGGTGGTGGGGTCGTTGTAGCCGAGCTTGCCGCCTCCCTGCCAGAGCGGAATCGAGGCTTGCAGGACCGCCAGCGCCTGGGTCGCCTGATCTGGCTGACTCAGATTGGAGACATAGCTCTTGCTGATAGTGACCGCTTCCGCGGGGTGGTCAATGGTATACTGGACGCCCCGCAGCGTGGCGCTCACCAGCGCGCGCACGACATCGGGGTGCTGTTGCAGCTCACTGTTGAGGACGACGAGGCCATTCGACACGAGCGGTTGTGCCTTCCAGACATCCAGGGTGCGTATCGCGAAGCCCTGGCGCTGGAGTTGCAGTGCCTCGTTGTTGGAGTAGCCCATGACCGCATCAACGCGGTGGCTCACCAGAGCCGCGATCTGCGTAAAGCCGATATCCTGGATGTGGACCTGCGCGGCGGTGAGCCCGGCGCTATGCAACAACGCCAGCAGGCCGGTGTAGGTCGCGCCGAAGTGCCCCGGCACGCCGATGGTATGGCCACTGAGATCGGCGGCGGTGTGGATGGGTGAGTTGGCGGGCGCGATGAGCGCCACGGGGTACTTCTGGAAGATGGTGGCGACATCCACCAGCGCAAGGCCGCTCGTCGCGCGCGCCTCCAACGCTTCGTCGCCACCCGCGAAGATGGCGTCTTCATGGCCCGTGGCCAGCAGCGCGAATTCATTGTTCTCGATGCCATGGTGCAGGGTCACATTCAGGCCCGCGCAGCTGTAGAAGCCTTTGGCGGCGGCG
>DASYGC010000496.1:0-3053 GCA_036000225.1 Ktedonobacterales bacterium
GGCTGCGCGATCTTGTCCGCCGTGCCTGCGCTGACGATCTCCTGAGATCACTACGCGATAGCCACGGCAGAGGTTGTGCGTCGGCGGGGCCCTCACCAAAACGGCGAAGAAGTCTTTCAATTGATCGCCGATATGATCGCCTCAATGACGCGAAGCTCATACCGTTCCCGGTGTGCCTCGCGCCTGGGCGGCATCCTGGCGAATGCGCTCGGCGCAGGCGGCAGGTGTTTCGCCGGCGGGTGGTTCGATCATCAGGCGGCAGAATGGCTCGTCAACCAGGTCCACGGCCACCGCGCGTAGCGGATCATGCAGCGCATAAAAGACCGGCCCACCAGGACCGGCGAACGCGCCCACCTTCATGACACCAGGAATATGGGTGCCGGCATTGTGCATCTGCCGCAACTCATCCAGCAGGCCGCGCGGCTGTTCCGGCGCGGGATAGGCGGCGGTGACGTGGGTCAGCGGCACGCGTAACTCGCGCCGCACCGCGGCCAGGCGCATCAGACCATCCAGGGTCAGAATCAGGTCGCTGCCTTCCAGGCGAATGTGGGCCATGTGTTCCTCCCAGCCCGCGATTCGAATACAACCCACCGACGCGCTGTGCGCCGACGTCGCGGTACCGCCAGCATCAGCCAGCATCAGCTAGGTTCAGCGCACGGCCTCCGCCTCGATCTCCACCAGCATGCGGGGATCAATCAGCCGGCTGACCTCGACCATCGTCGTCGCCGGGCGGATCTGGGCGAAGACCTCGCCATGCGCGCGGCCAACCTCCTCCCAGCGCGTGATGTCAGTGACGTAGATACGCGTGCGCACGACATCGGCCATGGTCGCGCCCAGCCGCGCCAGCGCACGCTCGATGTTCGCCAGCGCCTGTAGCGTCTGCGCGCGGGCATCCCCCGCGCCGACCACCTCGCCGTGTTCGTCGGTCGCCGTGGTGCCGGTGACGTAGATCGTCTCGCAGACCCCGCGGACCCGCACCGCGCGGGCGTAGCCGACTACCGGCTCCCATGGCGTGTTCGTGCTCACACTCTGGCGTTCGATCATAACCCTCTCCTACCCTTATGCCAACAACCGCCTCACCTCGCTTCACCCCACGGCACTCTGACCCGCCCGCGCGGTGCGCTCGCGCTCGACCAGCAGGCGGCGCAGGATCTTGCCCGAGGCGGTCTTGGGGATCTGCTCGATGAACTCGAGCCGGCGGATCTTCTTGTATGGCGCCACGCGCTCGGCCACGAAGGCCATCAGCGCCTCGGGCGTCGTGTCGGGTGGCGCGTCGAGCTTGAGCACGACGAAGGCTTTGGGCACCTCGCCCGCCTCCTCGTCGGGACTGGGGATCACCGCGGCGTCGGCGACCGCTGGATGCGCGAGCAGCACCGCCTCCAGTTCGGCGGGAGCCACCTGCAGCGCCTTGTATTTGATCAGCTCTTTGACGCGATCCACGATGTAGAAATAGCCATCGTCGTCGGCGTAGCCGATATCGCCGCTGTGGAACCAGCCCTCTGGCTCGATGACCTGGGCGGTGGCCTCCGGCCGATTGAGATAGCCCAGCATGACCTGCGGACCGCGCATACACAGCTCGCCCTGCTGGTTGGGACCCAACGCCTCGCCGCTCGCGAGATCCACCACTTTGCATTCGGTGTTGGGCACACAGGGGCCAACCGAAGCGAGCTTGATGTTGGCCGGGTCGTCGGGATTGGCGTGGGTGGCCGGGCTGGTTTCGCTTAGCCCATACACCTGCTGGATGACGCAGCCAATGCGCTGTTCGCACGCGCGTGCCACCGCCTCGCCCAGCGGCGCGGCGCCCACCAGGAAGACCTTATACGCCAGTTGGTACTGGTCCACTATCGGCTGCTTGGCCAGCGCCAGCACGATGGGCGGCACCAGCAGCGTGCGCGAGGCGTGGTAGTCTTGCGATACGCGCAGGAAGCGCTCCAGCTCGAAGCGCGCCAGCGTCACGATGGTGGCGCCCTGGTAGAGGCCCATATGCAGGAAGATGACCCACGCCGCGATATGGAAGAAGGGCAGCCCCACCACCATGACTTCACCTTCACCGGTGCGCGCGAGCGGCGCCATCTGGCAGATGTTGGCGACGATGTTGTAGTGGCTGAGTATCACGCCCTTGGGGAAGCCCGTCGTGCCGCTGGAATAGAGCAGCGTGGCGACATCGCGCCGTGGATCGATGGTGACCGGCGGCGGCGCGCCCTCGCTCTGGAGCAGTTGCGCGAACGCAATCGTATCCGGCGCCTCACCAAACAGGATAATCCGCTCGACACCGCCCGCCCGCGCGGCCTCACTGGCCTTGTCCAGCACATCGGGTGCGGTGAGCAGGAACTTCGGCTTCGAGTCCGAAAGCTGGTAGGTGATCTCACGGACGGTGAAGAGCGGGTTGAGCGTGGTGACAGCGCCCCCCAGCGACCAGACGGCCAGCAGCGTCATGATGTACTCAGGGCTGTTCTGGCAATAGATAGCCAGCACATCGTGCTGCTTGAATCCATGGTGAGCCAGGCCTACCGCGAGGCGCTCGACATCACTGGCGAGCTGGCTGTAGGTGATGGTGCGGCCCGTCTCGCCTTCGATCAGCGCGGGCTTGTCGCCCAGACGAGTGGCATGGCGCAGCACGAATGGCGTGAGCGCGGTATCGGGGATCGCCACATCGGGGAATGGACTGCGAAAGATCATACAAGCCTCCTCTGATGCGGTATGCGGGTGCTCGATGGCGTTCCGACTTGACGTACCCCGTACGCCCGCTGGACCTCGACCTCGTCGTGGCGCATGGGTATGCGCGCTGGACCGCGTTCCGCGCAGCACGTCAACCGAACCGCGTGACGTATCTTCCCTGGCGGCACCACGGCACGGCTGATGCCGCGCCGCTGTGCGAACAGCAAACGCGCGGCATCAGCCGTGCCTCACGGCCCTCGGGAACAGTCGCGGCGCGCCTGTGCCGCGCGGTAGGACTCCATCACAGTGGCATGCTCGGGCGACGCCAGGCACTCCACCTGTCCCTGCGCCATCTGGTCGAAGAGCGCGTTGGGCGCGAGATCGAAGGCGTCATT
>DASYGC010000497.1:0-2638 GCA_036000225.1 Ktedonobacterales bacterium
GGCCCACTGAACTGGCTCGCCGCGGGGAGTCCGTTCTTCGCGGCGATCACCCCAGCGGTGGGCGCCAGCAATCCTCTGGCGCTGAAGATCACCGCCAGCCACCAGGGCGCGGCGGCGTACGCAACGGCCTCCTGCCAGGACTGCGCGAGGCCACCGATCACGCCGGGCAGCACGAAGATGACCACGCTGTACAGCGTGGCCAGCCAGGGGACGTCCACCACGCCAGCGGGCCCGCAGGGGATGGAACAGCCGTACAGCGAGCCATTGATCGCCCCGGTTGAAGCGGTCGCGAACAGCAGAACGGCTTGTATCAGGGCAAGGATCACCAGCACCAGGCTACCGGCGCTGCCGGGCCGTCTGATCTTCAACCGCACCGACCAGTGATTCTTGCCGCGAGGGCTCATGGTGGCCATCGGGGGTGCCTCCTGTTTTGAGGATACGTGCCGCGAGCTCAAAGAGAGCCGCCGCAATGAGAGCGGGCAACTGGTACGTCCGCGATCGTCGTCGCGGTCCGCGCTTCCCGCCTGCTGCTCGCAGTATAGCACGAGGGCCAGCAAACGTTGGGTGAGAGGGCATATCAGCGACTGCCCGATGAGTGGCGCCCAACAGTGGCGGTGTGATTGACTGCAATCGTGAAGGGAGGAAGCATGCCCGCAACACTCCTCGACGGCCGTGTGCTGGCGGGTGCCCTGCGCGAACAGCTCACCACTGAGGCCACGCGGTTCGCGCGCGAGCGGGGGCACCGCCCGGCGCTGGCGCTGGTGGGGGCGGGCGATGACGCGACGGCGGCGCTCTACGCGGGACAGGTGGTGCGCTCATGCGTGCGCATCGGGCTCGATTGCTCGCTGCACCGCTTCCCGCCGGATGTGGCCGAGCGCGAGCTGCGTGATGCGGTGGCGGCGCTAGGCGAACGTGACGACGTGCGCGGCGTGGTGCTGCTGCTGCCGTTGCCAGCCCACATCCGCCAGCGAGTGGTGACCGAGGCGCTGGCGCCCGAGAAGGATATTGACGGACTGGGGCCGCGCAACGCGGGCCGGTTGATGCTCGGCTTCCCCAGCTACGTGCCCAGCACCGCCGATGCCGCGCTCGAACTGCTGCGCGATGCGGGCATCGCGCTGCGTGGGCAGAATGCCGTGATCCTGGGCCGCGGCAACGTGGGCGGCAAACCGGCGGCGCTGCTCTTTCTGCGCGAGGAAGCGACCATCACGATCTGCCACTCGCAGACGCCGAACATGGCTGACCTGACACGCCAGGCCGATATCATCTTCGCCAGCACCGGCCGGCCCGGCACGCTCACCGCGGACATGGTGCGGCCCGGCGCGGTTGTGCTGGATGCGGGAATGAACGCCCTGGAAGGCCGCGTCGTGGGCGATGTTGATTTCGCGGGCGTGCGCCAGGTGGCGGGCGCCATCAGCCCGGTGCCCGGTGGCCTGGGCCCGCTCACCAATCTGATGCTTATTCGCCACGCGTTGCTGGGTCCTACGTGAGCCCACGATGGTGGCTACTGAATGGATGCGCGCGCGCCAGGGCCCCAGACGTCAGGCAACCTGTTCCGGCCTACGGGATTGGATGCATGCGCGTCACTGGCTCCGCTCAGTCGTGATCGAAGACATTGATCGTCGCGGAACTGCTCTGGCCCCAGACCAGCGAGGTGCCCGTGGCGCCAGCGTATGTGGCGTCGCGAATCTGGCCCTCGATCGTGCTCGGTCCGTTGCGGCTTAGGTCGAAGGTGTGGAACTCGCCGCTATCGCGCCAGACCAGCACCGTGCCGGAGACCTGGAGCGAACTGGCGCCGCCATGCGCGGCAAGTTCACGGTCGCCGCCTCCGGTCAGATTGCGCGACTGAATGGTGCCGCCGAGCAGATCGAGCGCGCTCTGAATCACCTGCGCCGGCTCAGTGGTCAGCGCCGTGGTATCGAGTGGCACAGCGGCACTGGTTTGCGTCCAAATCAAGGTCTGCGCGGTCGTGCGTGGCGCGAAGGCCAGGCCGGTCTGCGTGACTTTCAGCGGCTGGCTGATGCCGTTACCACGCCAAACATCGCCGTGCAGCGCATTGGCGCTGTCGAGCCAGACCTCCGCCCAATAGTAGGTTGTGCCGGACACCGATGGATCGGTGAGCGCATGCCCACGCAGTGCCGTCCGCGCGATGACCCGCGACACGGGCGTTCCCTGGTCAGCAAAGAGATCGAGCCGGAGGATTTCGCCGCCTGGGCCGTGGGTGCTCAGCGCCACCAGAGCCGTGTCGTGCTCGATCCAGAGACCATTGAGCACCGCGGGTGTCTGCGCCGCGCTGTCGGCATTGCTGGCCAGCACCACCGGGGCGCTCTGCGCCGCATCCGCGCCGGTCGCGCTGGCCGGCAGCCGCGAGGCCAGCAGGGTCCAAGGACCAGCGGCGAGGTTCGCGCCAGACTGCCAGATCACCCACTGGTCCGACATGCCACTCAGCGTGATGCGCGTGGATTGTGGCGCGGGCAGTAAGGCCAGCGTATGCCGGCTGGACCGGCTGGTGACATAGAGCATCGAGTCGCCGTTGGCCGACGTCGCGACGTATGCGACCCATACGCCCGACGCGAGCGCGGCTTGCACGTGTCCCGCGCTGGGTGCGACGGCGTATTGATTGATAAGCAACAACGGAGCA
>DASYGC010000498.1:0-2172 GCA_036000225.1 Ktedonobacterales bacterium
CGCGGATGACTCGTGCGCCTCCCGCGGGCATCCGGTGCATCCACGCGCAGCTCCCGCACCAGCGCCTCATAGGCGTCGGGACAGAGCGCGGAGCCCACCTCGGCGCGCATTCGTTCTAGCGCTACCGCGGGATCAAGCGCGGGCTGGTCAGGGGTGTCGTGGCAGAAATCATCGAAGCGGTCGGCAACAGCGATGATGCGGGCGCCCAACGGAATCTGCGCCCCACGCAGACCACGATAGTAGCCGTGCCCGTCCAGGCGTTCGTGATGGGCGGCCACCAGAGGCACCATCGGCGCGAGCACCGGCACGCGCGACAAGATGCGCTCCGCGTGGTACGGATGGAGACGGACCTGCTCGCGTTCGAGCTGAGTGCGTTGGTCGTGGGGTTTGTGCAGGGTGAAGGAGGGCACGGCGACCAGCCCAAGGTCGTGCATCAGGGCGGCCTGCCGGACGATCGCGACCTCCGCGCTGGGCAGACGCATGTGCTGGCCGATGCGCTCGGCCAGATCGCCCACCCGGCGGGAATGACCGGCCGCATAGGGGGATTTCAGGTCGGCGAAGTCAGCGAACGACAGGGCAATGTCTTCGAGTTTCTCCTCCTGAATATAGCGGTAGGGGGACTCTGGCTCAAGGGAGAGCACCGTTGTCCACACCGACTCTTGTTCGAGGTCTTCCCAGAACCCCTCCTCGTGTGCGAGCGATAGAAAAGCCGCCACGACCGCGGGATCAAAGGTCTTTCCCCTTCGTTCTTCCGCCAGGTGAATGGACGCCGCGCGGCCGCCGATGGTACGAACTCCGTGACGCCTCAGCATGGCGGTTCGGAGGCATCCAGATGCAATGTGCGCTAACCTGACGTCAGGTTACGTCTTCCGTAGCCGCGCCTAGCCAGTCCCCGACTCGATGCGTGCTAGCGGCCAGCGCGATTGCGCGCCACCGCCGCGCGGATGAGATCCCGCACCGCGGCCTCATCCACGGCATCGCCCGCGCGAAAGTCAATGGCGCGACTGGCCTTCGCCTCAAGGCCGGCGTTGAAAAGCCCTCGCGGATCGCTCAAGGAGGCGCCCTTGAAGAAGTTGAGTTTGAGATGATCCTTGAACGCGCCCAGGCTGACGACCAGCCCCTGGTGGGACCACACGGCGGTGTCCCACTTCCATTCCTCCACAATCTCGGGATCGGCCTCGCGGATCACCGTGCGCAGGCGGGCGAAGAGGGGCCCGCGCCAGTCGCTCAACTCGGCGATGCGCTGATCGATCAATGCCGCTGGATTCATCGGGTGCGACCCTCCTGCTGCAAACCGCGCCGTCCACGCGAGCCGACGGCGCCGCTGACCCGTGCGCAGTATAGCACCCGACGAAGATTCCCGCCGGTCAGGGGTGCGCGATGCGGACGGCGCGCCTGGCTCCGGCGGCCTTCATGCCGGCGGCAACGCTTGAAGCCGCGCGAGAAAATGGCGCCAGCCGTCCAGGTGGCTGGCGCGCTGCTCCTGGTCCGCGCTCGCCACGGTGTAGGGGCCGTGCGTGAGCCTGAGCTGGCTGGCGCTCTCACCCAGCGGCGCGAAGTTCAGTTTGACGGTGGTGGTGATCCCCTCAGCGGGATCGTGGTCCCAGCGCCAGGTAAAGCCCAGCTGGTTGCCGGGATCGAACGTGGTGTAGCGGCCGCGCAGCGTCCAGCCCTGCTGGGGCCAGTCCAGCCGATAGGCGCCGCCTTCGCGCGGCTCGATCTCCGCCTGGGTCGGCCACCAGCGACACAATTGCGCTGGCTCGGTCCACGCGCTGAAGAGCGCGCGTGGTGTCCTGCCGGGAAAGGTACCGACGAGCAGAAGGTGCTCGGGTCCCGTGTGCGAAACCTCGAGAGTGGCATCCATTTCCGCGTAGTCTCCTCATCTGGTGCTGCCTGAGTGTCCCACCATCCGCTACCCGCCCGCGTCAGCGATACGCAGCATGGGATACTGGTCCTTCATGTAGCGTTCCAGCGCCCCCTCGTCCAGCAGCGCCTGCACCGCGCGATTGAGCAGCGTGCGGCTCGTGTCGGCGCACGCGCCGAACTGGGCCAGGCGTGCGGCGCTGGCCGGCGTGTTGGGCGAGCCGCGCAGGATGGCGACCAGACCCGTCACACCGACGGCGTAGGGCAGTTCGCGCAGGCAGCCCAGGATCGCCGCGCGCACGTCTGCCG
>DASYGC010000499.1:0-3868 GCA_036000225.1 Ktedonobacterales bacterium
GCGACTCGCGCTGGCCGGGGAGGTGCCCGCGGGGAGTGTGTATGGCGGCACCCTGGACGCGGGACACGCGATCCGCATCCTGACGGGCGCGCCAGTGCCCGCCGGGGCCGATGCGGTAATCCAGCAGGAACTCACCCGGACGGGCGAGGGGTGGGTGGAGGTACAGGCGGCGATCGGTCCGGGCACCAACACCCGCGCGGCCGGTGACGATGTGCGCCGGGGTACGCTGCTCGTGCGCCAGGGCATGGAGCTGGGGCCGGCGGAGTTGGCGCTGCTGGCGGCGCTGGGCCTCGATCCGGTGCGGGTCGCGCGCCGCCCACGAGTGGCGATTCTGGCAACCGGCGATGAATTGGCGGAGCCCGGCGCACAGCCCGGCCCGGGGCAGATTCGCAACAGCAACAGTCCCTACCTGGCGGCGGCGGTGGCCCGCGCGGGCGCCGATCCCTGGGTACTGGGCATCGCGCGCGACCAGGAAGACGATCTGCGCGCCCACTTGAGCCAGGCGGCAGCGGCCGATCTGGTGCTCACGTCGGGAGGGGTGTCGGTCGGCACTTATGATCTGGTGAAGCAGGTGCTGGCCGAGCAAGGTTCGGTCGAGTTCTGGCGCGTGCGCATGCGTCCGGGCAAGCCGCTGGCCTTCGGCACGCTGGGGCGGACTCCACTGCTGGGGCTGCCGGGCAATCCGGTCTCGACGGCGGTGACCTTCGAGCTCTTCGGGCGGCCAGCCATCCGCCGGATGCTGGGCTGCGCGACCCTGGAGCGTCCCCGTGTGGTGGTGGCGCTGGCTGGCGAGCCGATCGCGCGGGGGGATCGCCGGCACTACGTGCGCGCGCGCCTGGAGTCGCGCGCCGGGCAACTGGTCGCGACGCCCACCGGGCCGCAGGGATCACACATCCTCACGTCGCTCGTGGGAGCGAGCGCCCTGCTGGAGATTCACGAGGGCAGCGGCGAGGTGCGGCCGGGCGAACTGGTCGAGGCGTTGCTGCTCAACGACGGGCTGCCCTGGGGCACGGCGTGACGGCTCAGCCGGGACTACCGCCATGCTGGGACACGACCATCACGACCCCCGAGGTGACCATCTCGCTCGCCAGATGGAGCACCACGGGTTCGGGTGCTCGCAAGTACTGCGCGATGGTCCGCAGGGAGCTGAGTCCATCCACGGCGGTGAGGACACGCCACTGATCGCGGGTGATTTGCACCGCGGCGCCACTGTTGGCATCCACCTCCACGAAGTCAATGATGGCGTCAGGTGAGACGGGCAGCGACGTGTGCACCGGTTGGCTGGGCACCTGAACCCGCTGCAGTGCCATGGCCAGCAGCGGGCTGGCCGGCAAGGGCAGCGCCACGCGCCCCTGCGGAAGACCGGCTAGATCTTCGAAGCGGAACTCGCCATTCTGCCAGCCCAACACGACGGTCATGAGCGCGATGGCATCATTCACCGCCCAGGCTTGCAAACGATCCTGGGTGATCAGGCGCGAGGAGAGCAGTGTGCGAATCAACTGGACATCGGGGGTAGCGCCCGCTTGGGCAAAGGGAACACTACACGCGGTTTCGATCTGTTCGGCAGTGACGAGGCCGGCTTTGACTAACTGCTGGGCCAGTAGCTGTCCCGGCCCGCTACGCTCCGCGAGCAGCCACTGTCCGCTGGCGAAATAGATGGTGGCGCGCAAGTTGCCGTTGGCAATCGCTAGCCGGCCCGTGCGCTGGTTGGTCTCGATTGAGTGCATGACGTCGACGAAACTGTACTGGCGGAAGCTGCCCGCAAACTCCATCTACTGCTCCTCGCTCCGCCGTTGATCGTGCCAGGTGTCTCGCGGGCCAGCGCCGGCGACGTGGCGCAAAGCCCCACACAGGATAGCACACATCAGTTACCTGCACCATTCGCATCCGCGCCATCGGCCGCGTTACGGCCCGCGACATCGGCATCGTAGGTGTCGCGGGCGCGCCACGCCACGAGCGCCGCGATGACAAGGGCGGGAGCGCCAATACAGACCAGCCCGATGCCCGTATGCTCACCCAGCGCCGTGGACACCCGTCCGACCGCGGTTGGCGCCCAGGCATCGCCCAGCACATGCCCCGCAACCGTGACGATGGCCACTGAGCTCGCGCGCAGGCCATTGGGTACGGTGTCCTGAATGATGGCGTTCAATGGGCCCACAGGGATGGTCATCGCGATAACGGCCAGCGTGCCGAAGATCAGGAAGATCGGCATGCTATGCACCAATACCATGATGATGTAGCACGGCGCGGCAACCGCCGCGCCCAGGCAGATCGTCAGCGGGCGGGCGCCATGAAAGTGGTGCGAGGTCAGCCAGTCGGCCACCCGCCCGCCCAGCAAATATCCGGTCATGCCACCCACGACGATCACCGAGCCACTGACCAGCGAGGCCTGCACGGTTGCCAGATGGAGTCCGGCGCGCGGCGAGCGCACATAGATCGGCAAGAACGTGATGGTGGGCGTGACGACGACATAGGTGAGCGCCTGCAGCGCGATCGCGAACAGCACGGTGCGGATGCTCAAGACCTGCTTGATGCGCATGATGGCATCGGCGCACGCGGCGCGCCACCCACCCGCGGTGGAGAACGCCACCAGTGCGGACGGCCGGGCCCCTGTTGGCGCAGCCGTTGATTGGTCGCGTACGCGCCACATCAGGACCGCCAGCACGACGCCCGGCACTGCCGTGATCCAGAAGGCCACACGCCAGGCCTGTGTCGAACCCAGCCAGCGATCGAGGCCGCCGATCAGCAGGAAGGCCAGCGCGGTGCCCACGATCTGGCCGCTGCCCCAGCGGCTGAAGACCTTCGCGCGCTGCTCGCGCGGATAGTAGGCGCCGAGCAAGGCGGTGCCCGCGGGGGCGTAACTGGCTTCACCCACCCCCACGCCCGCGCGCGTCAGAAACAACCCCCCTATGCCGCGGGCGAAGCCGGTAGCCGCGCTCATCAGGCTCCAGACGGCCAGCCCGACGGCGACGACACGCGTGCGCGCCACGCGATCGGCAAGCAGGCCGAGGGGCAGGGAGGCGAGGGTGTAGATCAGCAAGAAGGCACTGGCCAGCAGACCAATATCAAAGTCACTCAGGTGAAATTGGGTCTTGAGAGCCGGGCCAACGGCCACCGCCAGAATGCGATCGAGGTAGTTGACGACATTGATGGCGAAGAGCAACGCAAACACCCAGCCTGCCGAAGTGGCGGCCAGCCGGCGGCTCTCGGGTGGTGAGGCGCCTGATTCAGAGGCGATTGACGGAGGTGGTGTGGAGACCACAGGTGAGCCACTCCTTCGCGCTCGCGCTCATCCCGGTCGTCCCTGTGGCGCGGGCACCTGGTCCAGTGATGATTGGGCCATGCCATGGTGGAGATCACTGAGCGCGGACGGCGGCACAGCGGCGGCGCGGAGCGAAGCGAAGTTCGACCGGGCATTCCCTTGCATCCCCTCGCATCCCCTCGCATCCCGCTCAGGATCATACAACATGCGCTCATGATGCGCCCGCGCGACATCTCCCTGACCCACGCTGTGCCTGTCGAGACCTGGCGAGCGCCAGAGCGACAGCATCCCGCCGCGGCGGCTCCCGCCGGTCGCTCAGCGGTTGCGGCATCGGGCGTGCGCAGGGCCAGCGGCGCGGCATCGCCGGTGCGCGGGGGGCCAGCGCGATGCCCCTGCGCGCTGTGTACGCAAGTGGTTTAGTGAGTACGTCAGCGGAACGATGTGATAGAGTGCGCTTGACGCCCTGGGCGTGTATTGGCAATGGAGTGCCGCCCCTCCGATGAGAAGTAGAGCGCCGCATGTTCGATGACGACCTGGCGCGGGTGCCGTTGTTCGACGGCCTCTCACGCGACGAGCTCGCTCGTATCGCCGCGTGCTGCCTGGAGC
>DASYGC010000500.1:0-2620 GCA_036000225.1 Ktedonobacterales bacterium
CGCCAGGCGGAGGATTCGCTCAAGCGCGTCAACGAGACGCTGGAGCTGCGCGTGGCCGAACGCACCCGCGCGCTCGCCGCCGCCTCGGCCGAGGCGCAGGCGGCGACCGAGGCGAAGAGCCGCTTCCTCGCCGCGGTCACCCACGACCTGATGCAGCCGCTGCACGCGGCGCAACTGTTCGCGCACGCGCTGACCGAACGTGGCGCCGATGCGGTCACTGGCAACCATCTCAACGGCGCGCTCGCGGCCACCGAAGGGCTGCTCGCCGGCCTGCTCGACATCGCGCGGCTGGAAGGCGGCCGCCTGCATCCACAGCCGCGCGACTTTCCGCTGGCCGAGGTGCTCGATCCGCTCGCCGCCGAGTTCCGCGCCATCGCGCGCGACCGCGGCGTGCGGCTGGACGTGGTCGGCAGCCGCGCCTGGGTGCGCTCCGATCCGCAACTACTGCGACGGGTGCTGCAGAACTTCCTCTCCAACGCGCTGCGCTACGCCGAGCATGGCCGCGTGCTGCTCGGCGCGCGTCGCCATGGCGCGCAACTGCGCGTGGAAGTGTGGGACACCGGCCCCGGCGTCGCGCCGGGCGAGCAGCAACTGATCTTCCAGGAATTCCGCCGCGGCAGCGCGGCGGGCGGGCAGGGGCTCGGGCTCGGGTTGTCGATCGCGCAACGCATGGCCGGCTTGCTCGATCACCCGCTCGGCCTGCGCTCGTGGCCCGGCCGCGGCAGCGTGTTCCACCTCGACCTGCCGCTGGCGCAGGCCGCGCCGCGCCCGTCGCCCGCCGCGCTGGCGCAGCAACCGCTACCCGCCGGCCGCGCCCTGGTGCTCGACAACGAACCGGCCGCGCTCGCCGCGCTCAGCCACCTGCTCACCGGCTGGGGCTGGCTCGTCCACGCCGCCCGCGACGCCGAACAGGCACTCGCCGCGCCGTGGCAACCCGACCTGCACATCCTCGACTTCCACCTCGACGGCGGCCGTACTGGACTGGACGTCTGGGAGTTGCTGCGCGCGAAACACGCCGACGTGCCCACGGTGATGCTCACCGCCGACCGCGACGGCGAGCTGCGTCAACGGTTGCTGGATGTCGGGATCGGGGTGCTCTACAAACCGCTCAAGCCGCTGGCGTTGCGGCAGGTGTTGCAGCGGGTGGGGGTTGGGGTGGCGCGGGTTTGATTCACCGCTTCAATGTGAGCCACCTAGGTAAATTTATTCCTGCCGAACTGAATCAACTCCTATGTTCGTCCGCTTTTAGGGGCGGTTTCAACCGGTCAATGCAACAGCTTGTCGATAACGCTCGATCGGTGTCTCAAAGCCCAGGGTTTTGCGTGGTCGTTCGTTGAGCTGCCTGGCCACTTCGTCCAGCTTGGCTTGGGAATAGCCTGACAGGTCGATGCCTTTCGGGAAGTACTGACGAAGCAAGCCATTGGTGTTTTCATTCGTGCCGCGCTGCCACGGGTGCTGCGGATCGCAGAAGTAGACCTGGATGTCGGTGGCCAGCGTAAAGCGGCGGTGGTCGGCTAGTTCCTTGCCACGATCCCACGTCAGCGTCCGGTACAGCTCAGTCGGCAGCTCACGCGCGTTCTGGATCAGCGCATCGACGACCGTCTGCGTGTCCTTGCGGTCGACCTTCACCAGCATCACGTAGCGCGTGCTGCGCTCGACCAGCGTGGCGATCTGACTGTTGCCGCTGCCGCACAGCAGGTCACCTTCCCAGTGGCCCGGAACCGCCCGGTCTTCGACTGACGCCGGACGCTCGCGGATCGACACCGTGTTGCTGATCCGGCCGTGGTCGGCGGTCTTCTGGGTGTGGTGGCGCGAGCGGCGCATGGCTCGTGTCCGCCGCAGGTGCTCCAGCAGTTCCTTTTTGAGCGCGCCGCGCGACTGGATGAAGAGCGTGCGGTAGATCGTCTCGTGTGACACCTGGAAGCTCGTGTCGTCCGGGTAAGACCGCTTGAGCCAGCCGGCGATCTGCTCGGGAGACCACTGCTGTTGCAGCTTGTCCGCCACACGCTTCGCCAGCGTGGGATGCAGCGCGAGCTTACAAGCCTTGGGCCGGTGCGCGCGGTCCCAGGCAGCCTGGTCGGCATGGCTTGCGCGGTAGCGGTCAGGGCCGCCGTTGCGCCGGATCTCGCGGCTGATCGAGGACGGTGCTCGCCCCAGCTGGGCAGCAATCGAGCGGATCGAGTGTCCGGCCACCAAGGCTCGGGAGACGTCCTCGCGCTCGGCCAGGCTCAGCGCCCTTATCGCTCGTCGTCGAGCAGGCGGACGGATGCCGCCCGACTCGGCAAGGATCCCGCGCACAGACGAGTGATGCCGGTCGAACAGACGTGCGATCTGGTGCAGTGACTCGCCTTGCCGCCAGCGATCCCACATCAGCGCCTTCTGGCTGTCCGTGTACTGGAGCCGGGTCCTTCGCTTCATCCGCAACACTCCCGCTGCAAAGGCAGCTATCCGTGTGTTGCATCGATCATATGAATCCGCGACCAAGTAGAGACGGTCGCAGCCTCTATCGGGTTGCCACATAACGGACTTTCGGGCTCTTTTTTCCCCGACGTGTGGCGTAGCCACCCGCGGAAGCGGCTCAGTTTTGGATGAAACTCGACACTGTCGGCATAACAGGCCG
>DASYGC010000501.1:0-8490 GCA_036000225.1 Ktedonobacterales bacterium
GCCCTTCGCCGCCGCCTTGTGTCATTGTCCCCGCTGCTCGCTGAGTGCCACCATTCGCCGCGGCTACTCGCTCCCCGCGCCTTCCCGCGGCGCTGTTGAGCCGCACAAGCCGCGCGGGTCACCAGCGACGATGCGGCGGGCGCACCCGATGGGGTGCGCCCGCCTGGGAGATGCGCCGCGCGCACCGGCTAACGCTTCAGGCGTCGTAGTAGAGCGCGAACTCCAGCGGCGCGGGGCGCAGCCGCACCTCAGCCGCCTGCTCGCGCTTGATCTCGACGTACTTCTCGAGCAGGTCCACCGAGAACACATCGCCCTCCAGCAGGAAGCCGTGGTCGCGCTCCAGCGCATCCAGCGCCTCATCCAGCGAGCCAGGCACCGAGCGGATCTCACGTTTCTCGCAGGCGCTCATCTCGTAGATGTTGCGGTCGAGCGGGCCGAAGCCATGCTCTTCGGGCAGGATGCCCTGTTTGATGCCATCCAGCCCAGCCATCAGCAGCGCGGAAAAGGTCAGATACGGGTTGCAGGTGGGATCTGGCGGGCGGAACTCGACGCGCTTGGCCTTCGGGCTGTCGGAGTACATCGGAATGCGCACCGCCGCCGAGCGATTGCGCTGCGAGAACACCAGGTTGACCGGCGCTTCGTAGCCCGGGACCAGCCGGCGATAGCTGTTGGTGCCCGAGGCCGCCAGCGCCAGCACCGCCGGCGCATGCGTCAGCAGTCCGCCGATGAACATGCGTGCCATCTCCGAGATGCCCGCGTAGCCCTCGGTATCGGCGAACAGCGGGCGCTCATTGCGCCACAGGCTCATGTGTACGTGCATACCCGACCCATTGTCGCCAAAGATCGGTTTGGGCATGAAGGTCGCGGACTTGCCGCGCCGGCGCGCCACATTCTTCACAATGTACTTGTAGAGCAGCACCTTGTCGGCCATGCGCACCAGCGAGTCATAGCGCATGTCGATCTCGCATTGTCCGCCGGCGGCGACCTCGTGGTGCTGCGCCTCCACGTCGATGCCGGCATCTTCCATCGTCAGCACCATCTCGGTGCGGATGTCTTGCAGCGTATCGTTGGGCGCGACGGGGAAGTAGCCTTCCTTGGGGCGCATGCGGTGGCCCAGGTTCGGCGTGCCACCATTGCGCCCCGAATTCCAGTGGGCCTCGTCGCTATCAACGAATGCCATCTGTTCGTTCTGCGTGGAGCGATAGCGCACGTCGTCGAAGAGGAAGAACTCGGCCTCGGGACCGAAGAAGGCGGTGTCGGCGATACCGGTGCGTTGCAGATACTCCTCGGCCTTACGCGCCACGAAACGCGGATCGCGCGTGTACGGGGTGCGCGCGCTGCCTGGCTGGGTCACATCGCAGACCATGCTGATGGTGGGCTCGGCGGTGAAGGGATCCATAATCGCGCTGTTGGGATCGGGGATCAGCAGCATGTCGCTCTCGTTGATCGCCTGGAAGCCACGGATGCTGGACCCGTCGAACCCGATACCCTCGATGAAGGTGTCTTCGCTGATGGCCTTGACGGGGACGCTGAAGTGCTGCCACATTCCCGGCACGTCAGTAAACTTCAAGTCCACCATGCGCACGCCATTCTCGCGCGCCCGACGCAAGATCTCTGCCGGTGTCGTCATGTGCTCCCCCACGTGGTGCTCTCGAACGCTGCTCAACAACGGTCGTTGGTGTCCGCGCCAGCGATCTGGCGGTGCGGCACGGGATCGCGGAACTAGATAGAATGCACAAAGAATACGGACCAGAACGCTCCATGGCATTGTCACTCATGCGTAGCCGGGGCGCAAGTGGGCGAACTATCTGATCTATTCGCGTGGGAAATTAGGCATTATGCACAATTTGACGCGCTGAGCACGGGCGCGTGCTGGCAGCCAGCGCGCCTGAGCCGCGCGCGTACGCGGCATATCCTCTAGGTCGTGCGTCGCCGCTTGACGACGCGCTGCCGGTAGCGTAGCGCCACGATCGCGCTCGCCAGCAGCGCCACGCCCAGCCCCGCGAACAGGAGATCGGCGAGGAGGGGGAAAGGATGCGCCTGAGGGCCGGCTGGGGGCGGGATGGGTTGGTTGCCGGTGGGCAAGGCGCCGCCCGGTGGATAAGCGCCGGTGATGATCGCGCGCGGGCCGCCACCAACCGCGAAAGTTGCCAGGATCGCGCGCGTGGCGACGTCGAACTGCGCCACGCGCCCGGCGTCACGCTCGGCGACGAAGCCGTATGCGCCATCCACCGTGATGGCCACAGCGGCGGGTCCGCCCGCAATGGCCAGCGTGCGCGCTGGCTCAGCCGGCAAACTGGACGGCGCACCCGCGCTCCCCGCCGTGGCCGGCCGCAGCACGTCGAGCGTGCCGCTCGCCGCGTCCGGCACATAGATCTGTCCCGTCACGCCGTCATAGTCCATCACTCCCGCGGCGCTGCCGCGCAGTTGCAGCAGCGCGCCCAACAGGCGATGATCGGCCAGGCTGTACGCCAGCACCGTGCCCGCGCGCGTGCCAACGTACGCGATTCCGCCCGTGGCGGGAATCACGACGGCCAGTGGTCCGCCTGGCGCGGGCAGCGTGGCGATCACCGCGCTGTGCTCCGTGCTGACCACCGAAATGGTATCGCCGCCGCTGTTGGCAACATACATCTCGGCATCGTTGGGCGCGGTGATGCCGGAGCCCGGTCCGGCGATGGCGATGGACACGGGCCGCTGGCCCACCGGGATCGTAGCCACCACGCTGCGCGCCCCGGGATCGACCGCCATGACGGTGTCGCTGCCCGCATTGGCGACGTACAGGAAACCGGTGGCCGTGCTATCGATCGCCAGGGCGTCTGGTCCCTGCCCGGTCGGGATGGTGCCGGCAAGTTGCCGGGTGCTGGCATCCACGATGGCAATGGCGTTCGCGGCCGCCTGCGCGATGTAGGCGAAGCGGCCATCCGCGCTCAACAGCACGGCGCGCGGATCACCGCCAACGGCCAGGCGCCAGATGACCTGGCGCCGCGCGATGTCGATGGCAACTAGATCGCCGCCACCGCGCCCCGCGCCAACGGTGTAAGCGACATTGGGCGCGCCACCGTCGGCCAGAACGGCGTGCGCTGGTGCGCCAGCCAGCCCCGCGGCGCGCGCGACGAGTGCCAGCCAGAGCAGGGCGCACAGCGCTGGCGCCAGTGGACCCCGCCTACGCCGTCGCGTGTAGCTTCGCCGCGCTCCTGGCGCGGGTGCGCTGGTTGCCACGACGCCGGTTACAGACACGGTAATGGCAGGCTCCTTTTCGCCAGAGCGGATTCGCCAGGGCGGAGATGTTCGCGCGCGGTGCGGCACGACCGGTCAATCCGCATCAGGCAACGCGCGCAGTATACGCCACTCACCGCCAGATCAACAGCGCCAAAGCACGGGGTTTCTTGCTCCAAGGGCGAGGTCAGCGGTACGCGTCTGGTTGCGAGCGAGAGATGATTCACCTCCCGGCGGTCCCGCGCCGGTTTGACCCACTCTCTGGCAGGGCCGTATAATGCGGTGAGTGGGTGGGCGCCCGCTCCCCCTATCAGCGCCACGCATGACCCGCAACAGAAGGAGGCCGCTCCCATGGCCGATCGCGATCCCGTCATTGTCGCCGCCGCGCGCACCCCCACCGGGCGCTTCCTCGGCGCGCTGGCCGCATTGCCCGCTACGGAACTCGGCGCCCGTGCCATCCGCGGCGCGCTGGCACGCGTTGAACTGCCACCCGAATTGATTGATGAAGTCATCATGGGCAATGTCGTGTCGGCTGGTGAAGGCCAGGCCCCCGCGCGCCAGGCGGCGCTACGCGCCGGGTTGCCCGCGGATATCCCCGCGGTGACCATCAACAAGGTATGCGGCTCGGGGCTCAAAGCGGTCATGCTGGCGGCGCAGGCCATCAAGGCGGGCGATGGCGAGGTGTTCGTAACCGGCGGCATGGAGAGCATGAGCAACGCGCCCTATCTGCTGCCCAAAGTGCGCACGGGGCTACGGATGGGCGATAGCACACTGGTGGATGCGGTCGTGCGCGACGGTCTGTGGTGCGCCTTCGAAGATATCCATATGGGCGAGGAAGCCGAGATCATCGCCGACAAGTTCAGCATCGCGCGCGACGCACAGGACCAATTTGCCTACCACAGTCAGATGAAGGCGCACGCCGCGACCGAGGCGGGCCGCTTCCACGACGAGATCGTGCCGGTCGAGCTGCCCGGCAAGCGCGGCACCACCGTCGTGGACCGCGACGAACCGATCCGCGCCGATTCCACGCTCGAAGCTCTGGGCGCGCTCAAGCCAGCCTTCAAGTCCGGCGGCACGGTGACCGCGGGCAACGCGCCGGGGCTCAGCGATGGCGCCTCCGCCGTGCTCGTCACCAGCGAAGCGGCCGCACGCGCGCATCACCTGCCGATTCTGGCGCGCATCACGGGCTACGCCGCCGCGGCCATCGAGCCGAAATACATCTTCGCCTGCCCCCCCCGCGCCGTCAACCGCCTGCTGCAGCGTACCGGCAAGCGCCTGAGCGATTTCGACGTGATCGAGGTCAACGAGGCCTTCGCCGCGCAGGTGCTGGCCAACGGCCAGGAGTTGGATTGGGATTGGTCACGCGTCAACCCCAATGGCGGCGCCATCGCGCTGGGCCACCCGATTGGATCGAGCGGCGCGCGTGTCCTGACGACGCTGCTCTACGAGCTGCGCCGGCGCGGCGGCGGCCAGGGGCTGGCGACGCTGTGCCTGGGCGGCGGCGGCGCGGTCGCGCTCTCGATCACCGTCTGAGGCCGCCAGAAAGGCAGAAACCTATGCTCGAACAGAAAGCGCGCAAGACGCCCCGGCCCGCTGGCAAGCGCGACGCCTCCAACGCCTCCAACGCCACCGGCGCTGACCTCGCCGTGACTGACACTCCGGGCACGCTCTACGACCGCGCGGCACTCAAGCAAACCGCGAAGGGTCGCAAGCGCTGGACCGAGAGCACCGTGGCGCCCGCCGCCAAGCGCATCCCCGAAGCGCGCGCGGCGTTCACCACCCAATCGGGCATGCCCATCGAACGGCTCTATACGCCCGAAGCTGGCGCCCACCTCGACTACGAGCGCGACCTGGGCTTTCCCGGCGAATTCCCCTACACCCGCGGCGTGCAGCCGACGATGTATCGCGCCAAGCCGTGGACGATGCGTATGTTCGCGGGCTTTGGCACCGCCGAAGCGACCAACGAGCGCTTCAAGTATCTGCTGGAGCACGGCCAGACGGGCCTTTCGGTCGCCTTCGATATGGCGACCCTCTACGGCTACGACCATGACGAAGACATGGCGCGCGGCGAGTTTGGCAAATGCGGTGTCGCGGTCTCGTCGCTGGCCGATATGGAGATCCTGTTCGATGGCATCCCGCTCGATCAGGTGACCACCTCGATGACCATCAACGGGCCGGCGGCCGTGATCTGGGCCATGTACATCGCCAATGCCGAGCTGCGGGGCGTGCCGATGGCTAAACTGGGCGGCACGCTGCAAAATGACATCCTCAAGGAGTACATCGCCCAGAAAGAATTCCTCTTTCCGCCCGAGCCCTCGATGCGTCTGGTGACCGATACCATCGAGTTTGGCACGCGCCACCTGCCGCGCTGGAACACCATCAGCATCAGTGGCTATCACATCCGCGAGGCGGGTTCCACCGCCGTGCAGGAGTTGGCGTTCACCCTGGCCGACGGGTTGGCCTATGTAGACGCGGCGCTGGAACGCGGGCTGAAGATCGACGAGTTCGCGCCACGGCTCTCGTTCTTTTTCGATGTCCACAACGATTTCTTCGAGGAGATCGCCAAGTTCCGCGCGGCGCGGCGCATCTGGGCGCACCAGATGCGCGATGTGTACGGGGCGACCGATCCGCGCTCGTGGATGCTGCGCACCCATGCGCAGACCGCGGGGGTCTCGCTCACGGCGCAACAGACCGACAACAACGTGGTGCGCGTGGCGCTCCAGGCGCTGGCCGCCGTGCTCGGCGGCACCAACTCGCTGCACACCAACTCGCTCGATGAGGCGCTGGCCCTGCCCACGGAGCGCGCCGCATTGATCGCGCTGCGCACCCAGCAGGTGATCGCGCACGAGAGCGGCGTCACCAACACCGTCGATCCGCTGGCGGGTTCGTTCTTCATCGAGGCGCTGACCGATGAAACCGAGCGCCAGGCGCTGGCCTACATCCACCAGATCCACGAGTTGGGCGGCGTGCTCGCCTGCATCCGCAACGGATTCTTCCAGCGCGAGATGGCCGAAGCGTCGTACCGCTTCCAGTGCGAGGTCGAGGCACGCGAGCGCATCATCGTCGGCGTCAATGACTTTGTGATGGATGAGGCGCTCAAGGTGCCCACCCTGTATGTGGATCCCGCCAAAGAGCGCATCCACCTCGACCGGCTCAACCGCGTGCGCGCGACGCGCGATAGCGCGCGCGTGGGCACGACGCTGGCGGCGCTGCGCGACGCGGCGGCGCGCCCCGCCGAAAATGTGATGCCCGCCCTGCTGGATGCCGTGCGTGCCTACGCGACGATGGGAGAAATCATCGGAGTCTTCCGCCAGGTCTTCGGCGAATACACCGAAGCCGCGATCTATTGAGGGTTCAGTCTGGATCTGACGACACGCTGGCTGGCGCCGCGCCCTGATGGCCGTTGACTCCGAGCTTGGCGATGTCGGCCTCAAAGCTACGCAGCGTCAGTCCGAGCTGTTCCGCCGCTTTCTCGTGATCGTAGCCCTGCAGGCGTAGCGCCGCTTGAATGGCCTCGCGCCGCACATCCGCCAGCATCTCTTGCAGCGGTGTGCCGGCGCGCACCTTGCTCTCCACATCCAGCACGTAGCGGTTGAGTTCGTTCTGGAAGAGGATCTGATCTTCGGTGATGAGACCGCCGCGGCTGAGGACGACGGCGCGCTGGATGATATTCTCCAGCTCGCGCACGTTGCCGGGCCAGGTGTGGTCGCGCAGGATCTGGATGGCCCCCTCGCTGATGTGCGCGGCTGGTGAGGTGGGGCTGTAGCGATACTTGGTCAAGAAATGGCTGACCAGGGCGGGAATATCATCGGTGCGGTCGCGCAGCGCGGGCATATGGATGGCAATCACATCCAGGCGAAAGTAGAGATCGTCGCGAAACCGGCCAGCGAGCACTTCGTCGCGCAGATTCTTGTTGGTGGCGGCGACGACGCGTACATCCACCTTGATCGGCACGGTGTTGCCCACGCGCTCGAATTCGTGCTCTTGCAGCACGCGCAGCAGCTTCTTCTGCGTGCCCAGGCTCATCTCGCCGATCTCATCCAGGAAGATCGTCCCTTTGTCCGCGGTTTCGAAGCGGCCTTTGTGCTGGGCGAGCGCGCCGGTGAAGCTGCCCTTCTCATGGCCGAAGAGTTCGCTCTCGAGCAGCGTCTCGGGTAATGCCGCGCAGTTGACCTTCACTAACGCGCCACTCCGGCGCGAGGCATTATGGATCGCCTCGGCCATCAGCTCCTTGCCGGTGCCGGTCTCGCCGGTCACCAGCACCGTGGCCGGCGTGCGCGCCACCTGCCCAATCGTCTTGTAAATCTCGACCATCTTGAGATCGGTGCCAACCATGCGCTCGGCGGGATTGTTGGTGGGCAGCTCGAAGAATTTGACGGCCCGCTTCAGCCGCTCGTGCCGCAGCACGCGCTGCACCGTCAACCGCACGTCGTCGAGGTCAAAGGGCTTCTGGATGTAGTCCGCCGCGCCCAGTTGCATCGCCCGGATCGTCATGCTCGCGGAACCATAGCTGGTCATGAGGATAATCGGGACATCGATACCCTGCTCCAACATCCGTTGCAGGATGTCGGTGCCCTCGATCTCGGGCATGCGAATATCCAGCAAGGCCAGTTCGGGCCGCGGATCGTCACGCGTGAGCGCCGCGAGCGCCTCGGGGCCCGTGCGCGCCTCGACAATGCTGTAGCCGTTGCCTTCGAGATCCTGCCGCAGGATGTCGCGGATGAGGTCGTCATCGTCGCCAATGAGGATATGCGCCGTCTCGCGTGCATCCTGCTGCGGGGTGTGCTGGTCAGTGCTCATCGCGCTCTCCCTGTTCACTGACTGACTTCTGCCATAGCGCTACGCTGCGGCAGTCAAATCCTCACCACAGGCCAGGATCAGCCGGGCATTTCGCCCACGCGGGCGCCGGTGATCCACGGCGCATCGCGCGCACGCATGCGCACTTTTCCCACGCATGCGCGCACTTCCGCTGGCGCGAGTGGAAAGCGCGTGTGGCCTCGTTGCCGAATCACGCCTTCCGCCAGACACACGCCGCGCGGACATCGCAGCGGCTCTGGGCACGACCACGCAGTGCTCCACATCGCCCACCAGTCACCAGTCACCAGCGCGCCCGGCGCTGAAGGGCACTCCGGTGACAGGATGCCTGTGCATTATAGCCTGTACGGCTGGCCTCTGCAAAGGTGGGGAGCGTCGAGCACGCGTAGCGAAGACACTGAATCAGGGGTCGTGCCGCCGCGGTGGGAGGCATGCGGCAGACTGGCTCTCGCCATGGGG
>DASYGC010000502.1:0-9821 GCA_036000225.1 Ktedonobacterales bacterium
GACCGGATCATCCTGCGCCTGGCGGTAAGTATGGAGCAGCTGGCGTCGCGGCGCATCCACCCCATGCTTGGCCTGCTGCCGGGCAAGCTGCTTTCCGCGCTGATTGCCCACTACCTGCTGCGTGGATTCGTGCATGACACCCGGCAGGACTTCCCCATCTGGGAGCACAAACGCTACATCTCCCCACCGGCGCTCGCCAGAGGGGATGGACCAATCGGCAAGTACCGTGTCTGGGCGCGCCAGTTCTACGCACCGACCACCATCGTCTCATCGCCGGGGATATCGGTGTCACAAAGTGGGGATGAGGGTGGGTTGGCACAGAGGCGGAGTTGAAATCCATCGCGCGCAGGGGAAACGCATCGTGGCGAGTGTCGGAATGCCGCAATTCGCCGATCTGCTTCGGCGCCACCGCATTTCCGCCGCACTATGTCTCATCGCGGCGGGTGCCTCGCTGCTGCGCGGCAAACAGCTCAGTGATGACGGGGATATGGTCGCGGCGGGCATCGGTGGCACTGCTGTCACAGGCAGCGTGACACGAGTGACACGCGAGCGCATATTGCCGCGTCACGCGCCGGAAGAGGCTGTCGAACAGCAATGAGCTATTCTAGTCCACCGCGCTCACCGGCTCCGCCGGTGCTGCCGCGCCAGATGCCGGCGCGCCGGAAGCTGGGCCGGCTAGCGGCAGTGTGAAGCGGAACGTCGAGCCTTCGCCGGGGACGCCGCTGCTCTCCACCCAGATGCGGCCGCCCATCGCCTCCACCAGCATCCGGCAGAGATACAGCCCCACGCCGGTCCCGCGCACGGGACCCGTGATGTCGCGCTCCAGCCGCACGAAGCGCTGGAACAGTTTGGGCGCCTCGCGCGGTGGTACGCCAAGGCCGCGATCGCCGACACTCCCTTGCGCGAAGCGCGCGCTCGCCGCCGCCGGCGTGCCCGTGGCATGCGCGCGCGCCCGGCGCCAACGCCGGCGCGGCCCGCTCGCCGGTGGCAGGGCCAGCGCCGCCAGCGTGATGGGCGTGCCAGGCGCCGAATACTTGAGCGCGTTCGAGAGCAGATTGATTAGCACCTGGCGCACGCGGTCGGCATCGGCCAGCGCCAGCAATTCATTCGCCACGCGCAGGTCCACCGGACGCGACTGCCAGGAGAGATTCTCTAACCCGGGGTCGCCCAACGTTTCGGGATCAAACGTATCCAGCACGGAGCGCAACAGCGGCCCCAGCGCCACGGGCTGAGGCGTCACGTGCGGCACACCGGCGTCCAGCGCACCAGCATCCAGCACGGTTTGCAGCAGGCGGAGCACCGTGTCGCCCGAGGTGAGCGCGCGCGCCACCACGCGCGCGCGCTGCTCGTCGGTGGCCCGTGCGCCCAGTTGGTGGAGCAACTCGACGTTGTTGTACCAGGCCATGATCGGCGTGCGCAGCTCGTGGTTGGCGTCGATCAAGAATTGATCTTTGAGCGCGATCAACTCGCGCTCACGCTCGATCGCGCGGATCGCCCCGCGCACACCCGCGCTCGCGTTGCGCGCGTACATCCAGCTGAAGGCCGCCGCCAGCGCCTGGTTCGCCAGCAACAGGGCCAGTGCGCTGTAGCGTGCGCTGGCCACACGGGCCAAGCCGCCCACACTGCCCACGCCGCCCACGACTGGCAGCGCGCGCGTGGCCGGGGTGAGCAGCACGCCGGGGATCGTGATTCCCACGAGCACCACCGCCGCGAGCCACATGACCCAGATGGGCAACACCAGACCGGCGATCAGCGGCACCACGGCGAGGATCGCATAGATCAGATAGACCTGGATGCTGAGGCCATCGGGGTTGCGCACCGCGAAGTCGAGTCCCAGAAACAGCGTACTGAAGACGAATACCGCCGCCGCCAGGGTCTCGTAGCCACGCCCGTTGATGATCAGGCAGATACCCGCCAGCAGCAGTTCGCTCACGAGGGTGAATGCGAAGAGCGCCGAGGTCTGGCCGATCAATGCCGCCGGGATCAAGGGGAAGACCAGTACCAGTGCCACGCTGATCAGGATCAGGCGCAGCAGCCCCGCACGCCGGCGGCGCTCGAACTCGCGTGGCGGCAGCGTGAAGACATCCTCGGCGGTGGCGCGAAATGGCTCGGTGAACAACGTCTTCAGGGCGGCGGCGGGTCCACGCCGGCCCGCCGCAGCTTTCCTGGCCGGGGCCCATCCGGCGGGCGGTGAGTGCGGGGGCATGATCGCGCCTCCTGAACACGTCCTTGTGGGTGAATGCGGGCGTAGCGACGTGTCGAGCGGGCGTACGCGCGTGGGGCGGCGTCGCCCCGACGAAGATGGATAACAGGGTCCGGAGCGCACCCCCGGTGCGCCACCACGACGGGATAACGGAGGCCAGTGGCGTACGTCTGGGGACGGAGACGCCCCTACGACGAGTCGCTCAAGATCTGGCGGAAGTGACTCAGCCGCTGCACGTGCTCGACGAACTCCTGAGGCGCGACGGGTTTGACCAGGTAGTCGTCAGCACCGGCCTGGAAGGCGGCAATCTTGTCCTGGATGGTCGCACGCGCGGTCACGACCACCACCAGCACGTGGCGCAGGGCGGGCGATGTGTGCACGCTCGCGATCAGGTCCACGCCGTTGGCGTCGGGCAGGTCGAGTTCCGTCACGATCAGGTTAGGCGCCCGCGTGGCGATCGCGGCTTTGGCCATCTGCCAGGTGGGCACCAGCGCGACCGCGCTCACCCGGCGCAACGCCTGTGCCAGGGGTTGCGCGCTCGCGGTATCGGGATCAATGAAGAGCACGGCCATGTCTGGGGTGCGCCGCGGCAACAGCCCGGCCAACAGTCGCGCGCCCGGCACGTTCCTGGAGGAACTCATCCGCTAGCCTTCCTTCGTGGCACTGGCATCGCCAGCAAGGAGCCGACCCTGCTCCGCGCGTTCCGCCAGCGATAAGCGGATGGTGTCCTCGATGGTCCGCAAGAGATCCACCAGCTTGACCGGCTTCAGCAGATAGGCATCGGCGCCCGAGAGCAAGCCCGCCAGTTGTTCGCGGTCCTGTACCAACGCGCTCAGCACGACGATGGGCGTGCTGGCGGTTGCCGCATCGCCGCGCAGCGCCCGCACGAACTGATAGCCGTCGAGGCCAGGCATGCGCACATCCACCACCACACAGGCGGGTCTGGCTTCGAAAAACTGGGCGAGGCCAGTGGCGCCATCGCGGGCCTCGATCACCTCGTAGTCGCCGAGCATCCGCAGGCCATCGGTGAGCACTTCAATCAAGCCGGGATCATCGTCAATCACCAGAATGCGCCGTTGTGCGCCAGGCTCATCCATGCGGTGCACCTTTCGGCCGCCACAACACCCACCCATTCCCCCTCCGGTGCGCGCTCTGCGATCGCCTGGCGTGATGACGGGATCGCGCGTACCATGAACACCGCGAGCGGGAGACTCTTCGCGTTTGCCATTTTAACACGTGAAGGCTGGCTGGACAATGCGCTACCGCGCGGTCACGTGCGCTGATCTGGCGCTGCTATAATCCGCAATGGGTGAACCCCGCGCCGGCTGAGGGGTCGCATTCCCATGCGGTATCTCATTGTGTTCCAGCAGACCAGGAGGCGTTGCATGTCGCAGCCGGCCATCACGCTGCCCGCCTCACCGGAGGCCGAGCCCGGCGCTTTGCCCGAGTTGACTTATCGCGCGCGGTGCGCGCGGTTCGCCGCCGAGCGCGCCCGCTACGCCAACCAGAGCGATCGCAACGCCAACCTCAACGTCGCACTGGTGGTGCTCGCCCTGGCCAGCGCCGGCATTGGCCTCTGGCGTGGCCTGCCACTGCTCTACGGCGTGGCCGCTCTCTTCGTGGCCGGCTTCGTCGCGGCGTACATCACCCTCGGGCATTTCAACGCCCAGCGCGATGGCTTTGACCAGTTGTGGACCATCAACGACGAGGGACTGCGCCGCCTGCGTCGCGACTGGGCCGGCCTGCCGCTGACCACGTCGCCCGGCCTGCCGGAGGACACCGTGCGCCAGGCGCTGGCGGGGGATCTCGATCTCTTCGGCCACGCCTCGCTGCAACACCTGCTGGGAACCTGTGGCACGCTGGCGGGGCGCACCACCCTGCGGCGCTGGCTGCTCGATCCCGCGCCGCCCGCGGAGCTCCGTCGCCGCCAGGCCGCCGTCGCCGAGCTGGCGCCCCTGCTCGATTTCCGCGACGAACTGGCACAGCGTGGCCGGCAGATCGACGATTTGCACCCCGCGTACGGCGCATTCGTGCGCTGGGCCGAGGACGACCCCTGGCTGACGCCGCGCGCATGGTTGGTCTGGCTCACACGTGGGCTGAGTGTCGCCACGCTGGCCTTGATCCTGGCGCAGGTGTTTGGGCTGGTGCCGTACCCCTTCTGGCTGGCGCTGGTGCTGGTCAATCTGGTGCTCAGCGCCACGCTCGGGCGGCAGGTTGACGACATACTCAGCGCCCTGGATGCCCGCGGCACGGTGTTCCAGGCCTACGCCACGCTGTTTCACGCGATTGCCAGTCAGCCGGTGACAGCGCCCGAACTGGTGCGCATCCACGCCATCTTCGCCGAACACGCTGGTAGCGCCGAGGTGCAAATGCGCCGGCTGGCGCGCATCATGCCGCTGGTAACGGCGCGGCGTTCGCAGTTGTACCCGGTGATTCAGTGGACTCTGCTCGCCAGCTTTCACACCCTCTGGCTGCTCGAACGCTGGCAGCGCGATGCCGGCAGCCGTCCACGGGTCTGGCTCGATACGCTGGGCGAACTGGAGGCGCTGGCGGCGCTGGCAACCCTGGCCTTCGACCACCCGGCCTGGGCCTTCCCCGAGTTCGAGGAACCTGGCGGGGGACAGCCCGCGCTGCTCACGGCGCGGGCGCTGGGCCACCCGCTGCTGCCGCCGGCCAGCTGTGTCGGCAACGACGTCACGCTCGGGCCACCCGGCGGCTTCCTGCTGGTTACGGGATCGAATATGTCGGGCAAGAGCACCTTATTGCGCGCCATCGGCGTCAATATCGTGCTGGCGCAGGCGGGTGGGCCGGTCTGCGCCAGTGCGTTGCGCCTGCCACCGCTGGTGCTGGCCACCAGCATCCGCATCCAGGATTCGCTCGAACAGGGGGTCTCATACTTCATGGCCGAGTTGCGCCGCCTGAAGGCGGTGGTCGACGAGGCGCGCGCGGTGCGCCAGGGGGGCGAGCGCACGCTGCTATTTCTGTTGGACGAGATCCTGCACGGCACGAACACCAGCGAGCGCCAGATCGCCGCCCGGCGTATCATCCGCTATCTGGTGGCGCAGGGGGCCATCGGGGCGGTCTCCACCCACGACCTGACCCTGGCCGATGCCCCCGATCTCGCCGTCATCAGCCATGCCGTGCACTTCGGCGAGAGCTTCACGCGCGCGGCCAGTGGACCCGCGATGAGCTTCGACTACCTGCTGCGCCCAGGGCTCGCCACCTCGACCAACGCGCTCGCGCTGATGGAAATCGTCGGCCTGGCGCTCGATGGCGCTGAGTCAGCCGATGGGTAGCGGACCGGCTCGATCCGCAAGGTGCGCGGTGCATCCTGCTCCGGCGCGGGGATCAGCAGGCGTGTGACGAAGGGCCGGCGCTGATCGCGCCGGCCCACGATGTGAACTCGCGACACGCTGGTGGCCAGTGGTGCCGCTTTGCCTGCCTCAAGCGAACCGCCTGGCCAAGCGCGGCGTGCCGCGTTCAGCGCGACGTCCAGGAACTAGCCGGCGGGCTGCTCAGTGGCGGCCTCCGTGCGCCGCCGGCCATTCTTCTGGCCGCCGATGCGGCCAATCTTCGAGTAATGCTCCAGCCCACGGTTGCGCTTTGTGCTTTCGCCGCCGCGCCGGCCGATCTCCGCGTAGAATGCCGAGCCGTGGCGCTCGCGCACCGCGTGGCCGCCCTGGCTGCCGATCTTCCGGTAAAACTCACTCCCATGCTTGGCGGCCGCTGCCAGACCACCGCGGCGGGCCGCTTCCGTGCCCGCGCGCGGTCCACGCTTTTTCGGAGCCTCAGCGGGGGTGGCGGGCGCCGGGGTGGCGGCGGGAGTGGTGGCAGGGGTGGTCTTGGTCGATGCCCGAGGCTGATGGCGGTTGGTCATGTTGTTGTCTGCTCCTTGCTGAGGTATCCGGCTCGATGGCTCGCGGTGCGGCGTTTCTTTTCTGTGGCTGGATGGTCGCGCGCCCAGTTGGGAGACGTCGGAATGCGAGGGGGCGTCATTTCCCTGTGAGTATGAGCGCAAGTCGTCACGTGTCGCGCGCACAAATGGCACAAGCAACCCAATAAATAGCACAGCATGCGGTACTGGTGGGTGGATGCGAGCGTGTAGCACAAGGAAGGAAGTGATATAATAGCCGGAATTTGGACCCCTGTGCCAGCGATTCTCTACGCGCTGGGGATGAGGAAGCATCAATCATTGATGAGTACGCATGTCACGGATGTGCCGCTGAGTTTTGGGGCGCTACTGAAGCGCTTCCGCCGCCAGGCGGGCCTGCACCAGCCGGTGCTCGCCCGGCTGACCGGCTATACCGCTGGCTATCTCAGCAAGCTAGAACGTGGCGCCCGGCGTCCAGCGCCGGTGACCATTGAGGCGCTGGCACGCGCGCTGGGTTTAACCGCTGGCGAGCGTGGCCTGTTCGCACAGGCGGCGCATGAGGCGGCGCACGAGGCGGCGCACGTAGGGCGGGACGTCTCACCGGCGGTGTCGTGGCCGGTGGCGCAGCCCCTCCGGGAGACGGCCACGCCGCCACCGCGCGCGGTCGCCGTGGCGGCTGGTCCGCTCGTCGGGCGACGGCGCGAGCTGGCCAGCATCGAAGAACTGCTCAGCGGCGGCGTGTCGCGCGCCTTGCTGCTGGCCGGTGAGCCAGGCATCGGCAAGTCCCGTCTGCTGCGCGCGGCGGCCGAGCGTGGTCGGGCAACCGGCTGGACAGTCATCGAGAGCGGCTGCCTGCGCCATGATGGGCAGGAGCCCTTTGCGCCGCTGGTGGCGGCCCTGGAGCGCATCGTGCGCCAGACCCCGCCCGACGCGCTGGGCGCCCTGCTCGCCGGCTGCGGCTGGCTCGTGCGGTTGGTGCCCGAACTGGATGAGCTGGTCCCCGCCCCGGCGCGCGCCGCGCGCGCACTCGCACCGGCCCGCGAGCGCCGCCTGGTGCACGACGCGATGGCCCACTTCCTCGGCAATCTGGCGGGCCCGGCGGGCACCCTGCTGGTGCTGGACGATCTCCAGTGGGCGGGCGCCGGCACCATTGATCTGCTCGCCAGCCTCATGCGCCTGCCCGCCGATCAGCGTTTGCGGCTGATCGGCGCGTACCGACACACCGAGCCCGCCGCGCCCGCTGACCGTGCTGACCGTGCTGGCTCACCTGAGCTCGAAGGCGTGGCACCCGCCAGCGGCGATCTGGCCGAGTTGGCCGATCTGGTCGGCGCCGGTCTGGCGCGCCAGGTCACGCTCGATCCCCTGGCAGAGGATGAGGCCGGCACCCTGCTGGATGTCATGCTGCCGCGCGCGCGCGATGGGCGGCTGCGCGCAGCGCTCGCGTGGCGCGCGGGCGGGGTGCCGTTCTTCCTCGTCAGTTGCGCGCGGGCAGTGGCCATCGACACATCGTCCGGCGAGCGAGACGCCGTCGGCGTCCCCTGGGAGGTGGCTCAGACCATTCGCCAGCGACTTGGTGCCCTGCCGGAAACGGCGCGGATCCCCGTGCGGATCATCGCCATTGCTGGCCAGGAGATTGCTTACGCGGTGCTGCTGAAGGTGGCGCGCGCGCTGGGGCAGCGCGAAGCGGAGATGGTGCGCGGCATCGCGCACGCCAATCACGCGGGCTTGCTGGCCGAGCGCGGCGATGCCTGCTATGCGATTCGCTATGCGCTGATGCGCGAGGTCATCGAGGCGGATCTGGGAGCGGCGCAGCGCGCTCGATTGCACCGCCTGATCGCTGAGGCGCTGATCAAAGTGGAAGCCGATCCGTCGCTTCCCACACTGGCCCACCACTATCTTCATGCCGGTATTCCGGCAAGACTGGTCAAGTATTTGCGCAAGGCCGGCGATGACGCGGCTGCCCGTGGCGCCCATCGCGAGGCGGCGGACTGTTATCGCGACCTGGCCCAGCGCCTGGATGAAATCAACCGGCCAGTGGAAGCGGCACGTGTGCGGTTGGAACATGCCCACGCGCTCTTCCATCTGAATGAGTATGCGCAGGCGCTCAGTGTGCTGGAGCGTGCGAGCGGGGCGTTTCAGGCAGCGCACCGGCCCGATGATCTGGCCCAGGCGACGACCGCCATGGGGTGGACCTATGCCGCGCTGAGCCGGCCCGCCGAGGGGATCGCGCGCATCCAGGGGCAGATCAAGCGGTTCGAGCGCGCCGAGCGGTTGTCCGACCGCTCCAGGCGTACGCGGGCGGCGCTCTTTATCAGTCTGGCACGCCTGCATTTTGTTGCCGGTGACTATGGGCTGCAACTGGCAGCCGCGCAGCGCGCCACCGACCTGGCGCAGCAGATCGGCCACTCGTGGTTGATCGCCCAGGCGCTGACCATCCGTGCCGAGGCGCTCGATATGCTCAACTATGCTGACGATGGGTTGGTGCTGCTCGAACGCAAGGCGATTCCGCTGGCCGAACGCACCGAAGACCACTGGACGCTGGCGCAGGCGCTGGACCGGGTGGCTGGCGACTATCTCGTTCGGGGCGAATTCACGCTGAGTCGTGCCTATGCTGTCCGTGCCCTGAAGATTGCGGATCAGCTCCACGATCCCGCGCTGTCCGCGAGCTTGACGCTGCGACGTGGCACGATTGATTACTATCTCGGCCGGTGGGCCAGCGCACGGCGCGCGCTGCAAAAGGGGCAGGCCATGCTCCAGTACACCGAATCTCCCAGCCATAGGCCCTACGCGCTGATCGGCCTGGCACGTCTGGCACTGGCTCAGGGCCGCTGGGAACAGGCGTCCGAACAGTTCGACGAGGGTATCAAGCTAGCGGAGCAACTGGGCGATCTTCCACTTCGCCGTCACGCGCGGGGCTTGCTGGCCGAACGCGAGTTGCTGCGCGACGATCCGGGGCGGGCGCTGAGCGTGCTGTCACTGCTGGAGCCGCTGCTCGACCGCAGCCCCCAGCAGCGCGAAACCGATGTGACCGCGCTGCTGCCGCTGGTTGCCTGGGCGTATCTCGTCCGCGGCGAGGTGTGCCGGGCGGCTGAGCTGACGGCCGCGGCGATCGAGCGAGCGCGCGACGGGCACCTGCACTACGCGCTGACCGACGCGCTGCGGGTGCGGGCGCAGGTGGCGCTGCGCCAGGGTCAGTGGGCCGAGGCCCAGGCCGCCGTAGATGAAGGACTGGAACGCCTCACCCGGATGCCGTATCCCTATGCCGAGGCCAAGCTGCTCTATGTGTCCGGGCAGCTTGCCGGTGCTCAGGGGGCTGCCGTCCACGCGCGCGAGCGCCTGGCGGCGGCGCTGGCGATCCTCGCCCAACTGGGCGAGCGACTGTATGCCGAGCGGGTGGAGTGCGCGCTCACGAGCCTGACGCCCTCGGGCTGATGGGCGTCATACGCAAATCGGTTGAACACCCCTGGCTCGCCTCCAGAGCGCACACCCGTGCGCGACGACGAAGATAACGAGGGCCGGATACGGACCCGGTGGGGCGCGGAGCGCACATCCGTGCACCCCGACGAAGCGTTACCGATCGCCCAAAAGTCGTATCACCCCTGCGCGAACTGGGGCAGCAGTCCATCGAGCACATACTTCGCCCACACGCCATTGCTGTAGTGGAAGAGATTGAGCGGGTCTTGCGGCCGATTTGGCAGGTATTCTCCGACTGCCCAACCATCGGTGGGCGAGGCCATCGCCACCTGA
>DASYGC010000503.1:0-9511 GCA_036000225.1 Ktedonobacterales bacterium
GTGCGTACCGCCGTCGTCGTAACAAGCGACCGTGCGCCAGCCTACCAGCCGAAGCGACGTACCGTCGGACGCCCCCTCGCGGCTGCGCCTACAACGCCCCTACGACATCCCTACGGACGGCGACGCGGCGGCCCACCGGCCGGCCCGCGCCCACCGCCTGGTCCACCGCTACCCGGTCCCGCACCGCGATCGCCACCGCCACCACCACCGCCGCGTCCACCGCGTCCACCGCGTCCACCGCGGTCGTCACGCTCCTGGCGGTCGTCGCGTTCGGGCGGCACATAGGCCGCCGCCTCAGCCGCGGCCTGTGCGATCTGCGCGGCGCGTTTGGGCCCCACCAGAGACTCGACACTCCGTCCGCGCCGACGCGCTTCTGACTCGAACGAGTGCAGATCGCGCAACGCCTCCATCGCGGCCAGCACGGTGTTGAGCGCATTCGAGCTGCCGAGCGACTTCGTGAGGATGTCGCGGATGCCCGCGGCCTCGACCACCGCGCGCACCGCGCCGCCCGCGATGACGCCAGTGCCCGGCGCGCCCGGCTTGAGCAACACCTCGGAGGCGCCGTAGTTGCGCCGCACCATGTACGGAATCGTCGTGCCCGAGAGCACCACCTGGATCAGGTGTTTCTTGGCGTCTTCGACGCCCTTCTTGATGGCATCGGGCACCTCCGCGGCCTTGCCGATGCCGGCCCCGACGTGGCTCGCGCGATCGCCGACGACGACCAGTGCGCGGAAGCTGAACCGCCGGCCACCCTTGACCACCTTGGAGACACGCGCCACCTGGACGACGGTTTCTTCCAGATGGAGCTTGTCCGCATCAATTCTTGCCATGTCTTCTCCCGCGCGGTCATGCGTGACCGTACTAAAAGTCCAATCCACCCTCGCGCGCGCCCGCGGCCAGCGCCGCCACGCGTCCGTGGTAGAGATAACCACCGCGATCGAAGACGATGCGCTCGATGCCGTGCGCCTTCGCCCGCTGTGCGACGAGTCGGCCCACCAGGCGTGCCTGCAGCACCCGCCGATTGTCGGCGATGGCTGCCAGTTTGTCCACTGGCGCCTCAGGTTCGCCGTCAGCTGGCGCCTCGCCACTGGCCGCCGTCTTCGCTTTGCCCTTACCGTCGGTCTTGCCGTCAGGCTTGGCTCCGGCTTTGGCTCCCGCCTTGGCGTCGCCTTTGCCGCCCTTGCCCTTGGGCTCGGCGCTGATCTCGCTCGCTGGCTCGGCCCTGACTTCCGCCTTGGTCTCCGCTTTAGCCTCCGCCTTGCTGGGCGCGGCAGGCCGTGTGCCACGCGTGGCGCTCTCCGCTTTGGTCAGCGCCGCCATGTCGGCATCGCGCGAGGAGGCCGCGACCAGGGTAGTCTTGCGCTCGTCGTCGACGATCTGCGCATAGATGTGGTTGCCGCTGCGGAACACCGACAGCCGCGGTCGCAACCCCGTGCCCGAAACCTTCTTGCGCACGCGCCGGTGCCGCCGCAGTCGTGCCTCATTCGCCTGTTTCTTCTTAATCATCACACTTCTCCCGTAGATCAGATGGCGCCGTCGCTCGGGGTCCTACGCTGGTGTTGCGCTGGCACGTGGTCGGCACTACGTACCCCCCCACCAGATCGGCACATCGCGACGCCTGATAGCCTACTTCTTCTTGCCGCCAACCTTGCCCGCCTTACCCGCCTTGCGCCGGATAACCTCGGTGGCGTACTTGATGCCCTTGCCTTTGTACGGTTCGGGCTTGCGAATCGACCGGATGTTGGCCGCGACCTGGCCCACCAACTGCTTGTCGACACCCGACACGCTCAGTTTGGTTGTGCCTTCCACGACGAACGTGATGCCCGGGGGCGCGTCCATCTGCACCGGGTGGGAATAGCCCACCTGAAAGACCAGATGGTCGCCCACTTTGGCCACCCTATAGCCAACGCCATTGATTTCCAGCGCTTTGGTGAAGCCGGTGGTCACACCGATCACCATATTCGCCAGCAGGGTGCGGGAAAGACCATGCAGCGCGCGATTGCGATTGCTATCGTCCACGCGGCCAACGGTCACCACGCCGGCATCCTGCTTGATAGTGATCCCCTCTTCAAACTGCTGGACGAGCGTCCCCTTCGGGCCTTTGACGGTGACCGTGCGATCGGGCTTCAGATCCACCGTCACACCAGCCGGCACGGGAATGGGCGCCTTGCCGATGCGTGACATACGTCACCTCCTACCACACGTAACAGATCACTTCGCCGCCCAGTCCCAACTGGTACGCCTTGCGACCACTCATGATGCCCTGCGGCGTCGAAAGAATCGCCACGCCCAGCCCGCCGCGCACGCGGGGAATGCTATCGCGCCGGGTATAGACGCGCAAACCCGGCTTGCTCACCCGCTTGATCTGGCTGAGCACGGGCCGCTTGTCCACATAGCGCAGGCTGATGCGCAGGGTGCCCTGCGGGTTATCCTGCACCACATCGAAGTCTTTGATATAGCCCTCATCCTTGAGGATGGCGGCGATGGCCACCTTCATCTTGGAAGCGGGGATCAACACCCGCGGGTGGTGCGCCATAATCGCGTTGCGGATGCGTGTCAGCATATCCGCGATGGGATCGGTCATATTCATCGCAAAACGCTCCTGGTGGCCCTACCAGCTCGACTTGGTGACGCCTGGCAACTCGCCGCGCAACGCCAGCGTACGGAAGCAGATTCGGCAAATACCGAACTTGCGTATATAGGCGCGGGGTCGGCCGCAGAGGCCACAGCGATTGTGCTGCTGGACCGCGAACTTGGGCTTGCGCTTGGACTTAACGATCATCGAGATCTTTGCCATCGTTGCCCCCTCCAGGGCCAGAAACCGGGCTTCGGTGACCCACTGTCACCGGTTTCCGGTCCTTTTCTCCCGTTCTCGCGGGAGCTCTCATTCCACATCTCCACGGCCCGCGCCGGCGGGCTTGGCGGCAAAACGCCGTAGGGGCGCATGCGTATAGCGCAGCATCGCCCGCTTTCAGCCGCTGGCAAACCAGCGCCGGCTGGTCATGCGCTAGGCTTTGCCCTTGAAGGGCATGCCGAGCAGCTTCAACAACCGCCGACCCTCTTCGTCGTTCGAGGCGGTGGTCACAATCGTGATCTCCATGCCTCGCACTTTGTCCACCTTGTCGTAATCGACCTCCGGGAAGACTAATTGTTCGCGGATACCCAGCGTATAGTTGCCGCGTCCGTCGAAGGCATCGGGCGAGATCCCCTGGAAATCGCGCAGCCGGGGCAGCGCGATGTTGATGAGCTTATCGAGGAAATCCCACATGTACGGCCCACGCAGCGTCACCATCACGCCGATGGGCATGCCCTCGCGCAGCTTGAATGCCGCAACCGAGCGTTTGGCCTTGGTGATCACCGGCTTCTGCCCGGTGATCTCCGAGAGGTCGCGCACCGCGGCGTCCATCGCCTTGGCATTGGCGATAGCCTCGCCCATGCCGATGTTGATCACCACCTTGTGCACGCGCGGGATCTGCATGACGTTGCCAAAGCCGAACTCTTTGTGCAGCGCCGGCGCGACCTCGTTGCGATATTTTTCCTTGAGTCTGGCTATGGCCACCGCTTAACTCCTCCCGCTTTCCTGAATCGGCTGGTCGCACTTCTTGCAGATCCGGCGGGTGCGTTCCTTCTGATCGGTCCCCTGCGGCACGCGGTCATGGGCGATGCGTGTAGGCTGGCCGCACTGGGTGCAGACCACCATGACGTTGGAGGCGTGCAGGGGCATCGCCTTCTCGATGATGCCCGGTTGCGTGCCGCCACGACCCGCGCGCACATGCTTCTTGGCGATATTGATGCCCTCGACGACCACCTTGTTCTCGCGCGGCATCGTCCGCTCCACCAGGGCGCGCTTACCTTTGTCCTTGCCCGATAACACCAGCACGGTATCGCCTTTGTGGACATGCAGCTTGGCCAGATGCAGCGGCTTGGGGCGTTTGGCCCGTGCCAGTGCTTTATTTGCCATCGTTCAATCCCCTCATGCCGCTCATGACATGTCACGCATCACCTACAACCGCTTCCGCCATGGCGTACATCCGTACGCCCGCGCGCCTCCTACAACACCTCAGGCGCCAGCGAGATGATCTTCATAAACGCGCGGTCGCGCAACTCGCGGGCGACCGGCCCAAAGATGCGGGTGCCGCGCGGATTGTTGCCTGCGCTGATGATCACCGCGGCGTTGTCGTCGAACCGAATATAGCTGCCATCGGCGCGCCCATACTCTTTGGCCGTGCGCACGATCACCGCCGTGACCACCTCGCCGCGCTTGACGCCGCCGTTGGGCTGCGCCTGCTTGACCGACGCCTTGATCAGATCGCCCACCTCGGCGTATTTCTTGCGCCCGCCACCGAGAATACGGATACACATGATTTCTTTGGCGCCAGTGTTATCGGCGACCTTGAGACGTGATTGTGGCTGAATCATGAGATCTCCTCTTCCTCCTCCAACGCCGCCGCGACCTCTTCGACCGGCACGGTCTGCGCGGCGCGGGTGAGGATCTCGACCAGCCGCCAGCGTTTCTCCTTGCTCAGGGGGCGCGTCTCCTCGATGCGAACCATATCGCCGATGCGCGCGCTGTTCGTTTCGTCGTGCGCTTTAAAGCGCGTGGTTTCCTTGTACGTACGCTTGTAGATCGGATGCTGCTTCATCGTTTCGACCGCCACCACGATCGTCTTCTGCATCTTGTCGCTCATGACGCGCCCGATCTTTTGCTGGCGACGCCCGCGCTCTGCGCTCGGCGGTTCGGCGGAAACGGTCTGCGCGCCCGGCGTGCCAGCGGTGGTCTTCTTTGGGCTCATGGTCATCTCTTCTCCTGTATACCGCTCCCGGCCCTCTCCTGCGCGGAGAGACTCCAGCGGGGCGCGCCCGGCCCGCCAACTAGGCAGGGGACTCCTCATCGGTCGCGAGTGTATCGTCGCTCGTGCTCGTGGTGCTCGTGGTGCTCGTGGCGCTGGCCGGGACTGTCGCCGCGGCGGGGCTCTCCTCGGTCGCCGCTTCCAGTTCCAGGTCGTCTTCCGGCTCCATCCGGTTCAGTTCGCCCAGACGAAACATCAGGCGGGCGATATCCGCCTTGATCCTGGGAAACTGGCGATTATCCTTGACCTCGCCGCGCGACAATTGCAGCCGCAGCTCGAACAACTTGCGACGGTTCGCCTTCAGCTCTTGCTGAGCTTCGGCCATCCCCATCGCGGCGATGCGGTGGCGTGCCTCGCTAAGCTTCGACACTGTCAGCCTCCCCCCTCACCAGAAACTTCGTATGAATCGGCAGCTTCTGCGCCGCCAGGCGCATCGCCTCTTTGGCCACGTCTTCGCGAATGCCACCGATCTCGAACAGAATGCGACCGGGCTTGACCACCGCCACCCAGTGATCGGGGGCACCCTTGCCCGAACCCATGCGCGTTTCGGCTGGCTTGGAGGTCACCGGCTTGTCCGGGAAGACCCGAATCCACACTTTGCCGCCGCGCTTGATGTAGCGCGTCATGGCGATACGGGCGGCCTCGATCTGGCGCGATGCGAGCCAAACTGGCTCCTGGGCCTGCAGGGCAAAATCGCCGAAGGCGATGGTATTGCCCCGGTGCGCCTCACCCTTCATGCGCCCGCGATGCTGCTTGCGGAACTTTTGTCGCGATGGTGCCAACAACATGGCGTGTGCTCCAGGGGGCCGGCTGCCGCCGCGGGACGTAGCGATGTACGCCCGACGGCTCAGATCAGCCCAACTATGCCAACCAGGCCAACATTTCTCACAAACTGACAGGATCAAGCCACAGTGGCTACGATCCCGACTCATCATCCGACCGGCCCGTGCTCTCCGGTGCGCCGCTCGGCGTCTCGGGCACGACGGGCGCTGCCGGTGCGGCGGGTGCCGTCTCCGCGGGCGCTGCCGGAGCCGGCGTGTTGCTGACCTCACTCGGCGGCGTCGGGCTGGCCGGTCGCGGGCGGCTCAGCCCACCACTGGGTGCCGATCGCCCTGGCGCGACGCCTGGACCACCCGGACCACCCGTGCGTGGCCCGCGGTCGCCACCCGGTCCACCACCGGGACCACCGAAACGCGGCCCACGGTCGCCACCCGGCGCACCCCCTGTACCACCAAAGCGCGGACGGTCGCTCCCGCGGTCGCCGCCCGGTCGTGGCGCGCGCGGCCCACCCGTGCGCGGTCCACGGTCACCACCACGGTCGCCACCCGGACGCGGCGCGCGCTCGCCAGTCGTCGGCACCGGCATCGCCGTCGAATCGGTGGACGCCATCCCGAGTTGACGCTGCTTTTCCGGCAGCACATCGCCGTGATAGATCCACACCTTGATCCCCACCAGGCCGTACGTCGTATGCGCTTCCGCCATGCCAAAGTCGATGTTGGCGCGTAGCGTTTGCAAGGGCACCGACCCTTCGGCTTCCTTCTCGACGCGCGCGATTTCCGCGCCGCCCAGCCGCCCAGCGCAGACGATCTTGATGCCCTTGGCGTTGGCCCGCATCGCCTTCTGCACCGACTGCTTCATCGCGCGCCGGAACGAGATGCGTTTTTCGAGCTGCTCCGCGATGCTGCGCGCGATCAGCACGGCCTCGACCTCGGGAGTGCGGATCTCGAGAATGGTGAGCCGCACCTTCTTCTTGGTCTCGGTCTCCAGCGTCTGGCGCAGCCGCTCGACACTTTCGCCGCTCTTGCCGATCACGATGCCGGGCTTGGCGGTGTGGATCGTGACGGCGAGCTGCGTGCCCGCGACGCGCTCGATCTCGATGCGCGAGACGCCGGCATTGGCCAGTCGCTTGTTGATCAGCGTGCGCAGCCGCTGATCCTCGGCGAGCAAGTCTTTGTAGTTCCGGTTGGCATACCAGCGCGAACTCCAGCCTTTGATCACGCCCAGTCGGAAGCCGATCGGATGAACCTTATGTCCCAAACAGGTACCTCCCCGTCGCAATCTTCAGGAAACGACCGCTCATTAGCGGACGCTCTTGGGCAATTCCGCCCGGTCGTTCGATACATACACGGTAATATGCGTGCTGCGCATCATGATGCGCGAGGCCCGGCCATGCGGTCGGGCGCGGAACTTCTTGCGCGTGGGGGCCTCGTCGGCGATGGCATTGACCACCCACAGGTCGTCGGGGTCCATCTGGTAGTTGTTCTCGGCATTGGCCGCGGCCGAGGCGACTACCTTGAACACAGCCTTTGCCGGCGTGTTGGGCAGAAACTTGAGGATCGCGAGTGCGTCGTTGACGCGCCGTCCTTTGATGGCATCGGTCACCCGGCGCACTTTGCGCGGTGGATGGCCGATGTTCCTGGCAATAGCCCGTACTTGCATGCTGTCACTCTCTGTCCGTGGCGCGCTAGCGCACCGATGTGGTTCTCTCGCTCTTGCCGCCGGCGTGGCCGCGGAAGTGGCGGGTGGGGGCGAACTCGCCCAGCTTGTGCCCCACCATGTTTTCCGTGACATACACCGGCATGTGGGTCTTGCCGTTGTGGACGCCGATCGTCAGCCCCACCATCTGCGGGATGATCGTCGAGGCGCGCGACCAGGTTTTGATCAGGCGCTTTTCGCTGCCCCGCATCGCCGCCACCTTCTTGAGCAGTGACGGATGGATGTAGGGGCCTTTCTTGGTCGAACGCGACATGTGCGGTGCTCCTCTTGCGGGCGTCCACCGGACGCCCCTACCTATCTGCCCCTACCAGTGTTGCGACGTCGGACGATGAATTTGTTGGATCGCTTGTTGCGCCGGGTGCGGAAGCCCATGGCCGGCTTGCCCCAGGGGGTCTGTGGCTGGCCGCCGATCGGCGCGCGACCTTCGCCGCCACCGTGGGGGTGGTCCACCGGATTCATCACCGAGCCGCGTACGTGTGGGCGGCGGCCCAGGTGGCGCGAGCGGCCGGCTTTGCCCAGCGTGATGTTTTCGTGGTCCACATTGCCCACCTGGCCAATGGTGGCCATGCAGTTGATGTGGATCAGCCGCTGCTCGCCCGAGGGCATGCGGATCTGGGCATAGTCGCCTTCCTTGGCCATCAGCTGCGCCGCGCCGCCCGCGCTGCGCACCAACTGCGCGCCGTGGCCCAGTTGCATCTCGATGTTGTGGATCACGGTGCCCGTCGGGATGTGCTTCAGCGGCAGCGCGTTGCCCACCCGAATCTCCGCTTCCGGCCCACTCATCACCATGTCACCCACTTTGATGCCGTTGGGCGCGATGATGTAGCGCTTCTCGCCGTCCACGTAGTGCAGCAAAGCGATGCGCGCGGTGCGGTTGGGATCGTACTCGATCGAGAAGACTTTGGCCGGCACGCCGGGTTTATTGCGCTTGAAGTCGATGACGCGGTACATCTGCTTGGCGCCGCCGCCACGGTGGCGCGAGGTGATGCGGCCCTGATTGTTGCGTCCGCCTTTTTTCGGCGCCTTCTCCAGCAGAGAGCGCTCTGGTTTGGTGCGCGTAATCTCCTCGAAGGTCGAAACCGACATCCCGCGTCGCCCTGGCGAGGTCGGTCGGTAAATGCGAATAGGCATGCTCGCTCGTCCTCCCGCTTACGCCTGCAACTCAGGGATCGTCTGGCCTTCGGCCAGAGTCACGATCGCCTTCTTCCACTCACGCGCGTCGCTGCGAAAGATGCCCTTGCGCGTGCGCAAGGTGTGGCGCTTGCCGGGCATACGCAGAGTGTTGACGCGTACGACCTTGACGCTGAACATCTCTTCGACGGCCTGCCTGATCTGAATCTTATTGGCCTCCAGCGCGACCCTGAAGGTGTAGCGCGGGACGATCTCGCCCTGGCGCGGGCCACGCACGCGCCGCGTGTGCTGCAGGTCCACGCTCTTCTCGGTGATGATGCCGTGCCGAATCACGTCGGTGATATCCATGACTTTACTCCTTGCCCGCTGCGGCCGCCGGGCGGTCTCGGGATGTCGCGCCGGTTGCCGGAATCCCAGCGGCGGCGCGCGAGGCGGCGCGGCTGGCCAGCCGGCGCGCGTGCAGGCCGGGGTGGCGCCGGGCATCGTGCGCATCGTCGGCATCGCGCCCAAAGGTCGCCGTCAGTTGTTCCGCCGTCGCCAGCGGCATCAGCAGATATTCGTATTTGAGCAGCTCGACCACATTGGTCGAGGCGACGTGGCCGAGCTTGATGCTGTGGATGTTGCGCGCGGAGAGGATTACGTTCTCGTCGCGTTCGGGCAGCAAGAGCAGCGCGTTACGGGTGATGGGCATCACTTCCACGAACGCTTTCATGGCCTTGGTGCTCGGCTCGTCGAACGTCAGCCCTTCGATCAGCAACAACTTGCCGTGCAGCGCCTTATCCGACAGCGCCGAGCGGATCGCCAGTCGGCGCATCTTGCGCGGGGTGCGCGCTTCGTAGGGATGGGGGCGCGGCCCGAAGACGGTGCCGCCTCCGCGGAAGTGTGGCGCACGGGACGATCCCTGGCGTGCGCGGCCTGTCCCCTTCTGGCGATAGGGCTTCTTGCCGCCGCCCCGGACCTCACCTCGGGTCTTGGTCGAGGCGTTGCCCTGGCGCCGGTTGGTCAGTTGTCCGACGACGACCTGGTGCAGCACG
>DASYGC010000504.1:0-3740 GCA_036000225.1 Ktedonobacterales bacterium
GCGGGTGCGGTATCGTAACGCCAGCACGCGGATTCCCTGCGAATATTGGTCCCTGTGTGTTCCGGCCTGGCATCCCGATCGCGTGCGCATTGAGGATGAGGGGTGACGTCTGAGCGCGGAGCGTACCATGCGGTGTGGGCAGCTCGCGGTGTCTGGGCCACGATGAGGACCAATGGATAACGACCAGATAGAACCGCGGAGTCCTGGCGACCTGCACCGGGGTCAGTCCGCGGCGATGGCGCGGACGTTGGGGCAGCCACTCGTGGTGGGCGTGGCGGGCGGAACAGGTGCCGGCAAAACCACGGTCGTGCGCGCCATCGTCGCGGCAGTGGGCGCCACGCAGGTGGCGCAGTTGTCTGAAGATGCCTACTACCGCGAGTATCGGCATCTGCCCGAGACCGAACGCGCTACGGTGAACTGGGATCACCCCGATGCCATCGAGGTGGATCTGCTGCTGGCGCAGGTGCGCGCGATCATCGCGGGCCAGACGGTCGAGCGACCGGTCTACGATTTCGCCGCGTATGCGCGCGCGCCTGAAACCGTGCGCGTGGAACCGCGGCCGGTGCTGATTGTCGAGGGCATCCTCATCTTTGTGGAGGAGCGCCTCCGCCAGTTGTTTGACGTGCGGGTGTTTGTGGATACGGACGCGGATCTGCGCTTCATCCGCCGGCTCCAGCGCGATGTCAAAGAGCGTGGTCGCTCGCTGGATGGGGTGGTGGCGCAATATCTCGAGACGGTGCGACCGATGCACCTGGCCTTCGTCGAGCCGTCCAAACGCCATGCCGACCTTATCGTGCCGGAGGGCGGCGCCAACCGCGTTGCGATCGAACTGTTGCGCTCCGCCATCCTGCATTCCTTGTCGGGATCCACCCGTCGCGCCGCACCGCTACCGGCTGATGGGCACTGAACGATCCTGGCGTGTCATGCTTAATCTTGGAGCAATCGCGCGGTTTGCGGTGGTTAAAAGCCAGGTTTTGCCCGGCATCCAGAGGGCATACATCCGTACGCCCCTACGGAACTCCGGCAAGCTGATCGGCTGGCGAGCAGAGGGCGTACATCCGTACGCCCCTACACGATTTGATATGACGTCCTTGGCGCTTGAGGAGCTTTGCGTATGAGCGACTTTACCCATTTCGACGAGAGCGGGCGCGCGCGTATGGTGGATGTCGGCGCTAAACCCGAGACCGTGCGCGAGGCTGTGGCGGAGGGCATTGTGCGCATGCGCGCCGAGACACTGGCCCGTATACGCGGCGGCGGCCTGGCCAAAGGCGATGTGCTGGCGGTGGCACAGGTGGCGGGCATCATGGCAGCCAAACAGACTCCGCAGATCATCCCGATGTGCCATACCCTGTTACTCACCGGCGTCGAAATCAGCTTCCGGCTGGATGATGCACCACCGTGCATCCACATCCAGGCTACGGTGCGCACGGTGGGCAAGACGGGTGCCGAGATGGAGGCGCTCACGGCGGTGAGCGTGTGCGCGCTGACAATCTACGACATGTGCAAGGCCGTCGACCGCGAGATGACAATCGCGACGATCCAACTGCTGCGTAAGAGCGGCGGCAAGAGCGGCGACTTCGCACGTGGCGACGATGCTGGTTGAATCCCGGTGCCCGCCGGACACATTCATGGCGTGCCGGCACGCGTTCATCCTGGATGGTAGTTGTCGTGTATCAATTGCGAACAGATGGACCAGTACGCATGGCATGAGTGAGGGTGTGTAAACGGCGGGTGCGATGTCCAAGCAACGCTATTGCGCCGCACGATCGGTCGCGTAGAGTTCCGCGACCACGCCAGATCAGGGGAACACCGCGAGCAGCGCGGATGCGAGAAGGAGCGAGCCACATGGCGACCACGCGCGAAGTCCCGCTTGCCTCACCAGCCGCCGACGCGCAGAGCCGGCGCACCCCGCGATCCAATTCCTACGACCTGGTGATCATCGGTGGTGGCTCGGCGGGCCTCTCCGCGGCGACAATCGGAGCGTTGCTGGGCGTGCGAGTGCTGCTGCTCGACCGCGAGAAGTTGGGCGGTGAGTGCCTGTATACCGGCTGTGTTCCCAGTAAAGCGCTGCTCCATGTGGCGCGGGTCGCGCGCGAGATTCGGATGGCGCACACGTTGGGCCTGAGCGCGCGGATCGACCCGGTGGATCTGGGCGCGGTGGCCGACCAGGTGCAGCGGGTCATCCGCCGGGTCTACACGCGCGACTCGCCGGGGTCCTACGAGAAACTGGGCGTCGAGGTGGCATTTGGCGAGGTGCGCTTTGTCTCGCCGCGCGATCTCACGGTGAACGGGCATACGCTGCGCGCGCGCGCGTATATCGTGTGCACCGGATCGCATGCTACCACGCCCAACGTGCCGGGGCTGGAGGCGGTCGGCTATCTGACCAATGACAGTGTCTTCGACGTGCGCCAGCTACCCGCCGCGTTGACGGTGGTGGGTGGAGGACCGATCGGGGTCGAGATGGCCCAGGCCTTTGCGCGGCTGGGCTCACGCGTCACGATCCTGCAACGTCCCGATCGTCTGCTGCCCAAAGAGGAACCTGACGCGTCGAGCGTGATTCGGCGCCAGCTCGAAGCGGAGGGGGTGATCGTACGGACCAATGCCGCCGCCACAGGCTTCGAGCGGCGGGCGGGGCTGAAGATCGCGCACGTCCAAGAGCGCGATGGCACCGCGTATGAGGTGCCCAGTGATGAGGTGCTGGTCGCTCTGGGGCGCACGCCCAACGTGGCGGGCCTGGATCTGGAAGCCGCGGGTGTGACCTATCGCCAGGGCGAGGGGATCAAGGCCGATAGCCACCTGCGCACGTCGAACAAGCGCATCTTCGTGGCAGGTGACGTCAAGGGCGCGCCGTTCTTTACGCACGCCGCGGCACAACAGGCGCGCATCGCGGTGCGCAATGCCATCACGCCCGCGCGCACCGCGCTGGACGAACGCGTGCTCCCGTGGGCCACCTTCACCGATCCCGAAGTCGCCCGCGTCGGGTTGACCGAACAGGAAGCGCGTCAGCGCCACGGCAACGACGTGCGCGTGTATTCCGTCCCGTTCAGCGAGATCGACCGCGCCGACGCGGAGGAAGCCACGGCGGGCTTTGTCAAGCTGGTGTCTACCGGCAAGGGTCAACTGCTCGGCGCGCATCTGGTGGGATTGAACGCGGGCGAGTATGTGAACGAACTGGCGCTGGCGATGCGCGAACACATTTCGTTGAGCCAGATCGCGTCAACCGTGCATGTCTATCCAACCCTGGCGCTGGCGATTCAGACCGCGGCGGGCAACTATGCCTTCGAGCGCACCCGCGATGGCAGCACACCACGCCTGGTGCGGTGGTATTTGCGGCTGTTCCGGTGAGTGCGAGTAATGGGTGAGCCGCAGGTCCGAGGAGGCGGTAAGCCGAATTCTGTCTCCCTGGCGCCTTGCGATGCCAGGGAGGGCAATCATCTATCTGGGATGACGGTTGCCCGCCACCTCGCGCGGCCAACCCGGAGGTTATAACGGGCGAGCCACCCGCGGACGATCCGGCAGAGCCGAATCGCCACTGCTCCTGTCTGGCCTTGCTCCGGATGGGGTTTACCGCGGCCAGCCGGTCACCCGGCTGCCGGTGAGCTCTTACCTCACCATTTCACCCTTACTCGCCACCGGCGAGCCGGTGACGGGCGGTATGTTTCTGTGGCACTGTCCTTGGGGTCGCCCCCACTGGCCGTTAGCCAGCATCCCGCTCTGTGGAGTTCGGACTTTCCTCGACG
>DASYGC010000505.1:0-3100 GCA_036000225.1 Ktedonobacterales bacterium
TATTCGCAAGGTCTACAAACTCTCGCGCGAGCCTGAGTTCGAGGGGCGTATCGTCTTCCTGGAGGACTACGATATTGATATGGCGCGCCATCTGGTCGCGGGGGTGGATGTCTGGCTCAACACGCCCATTCGCCCGCACGAAGCCAGCGGCACCAGCGGGCAGAAGGCCAGCCTCAACGGCGTGCCCAACTGCAGCATTCTCGACGGCTGGTGGCAGGAAGGCTACAACGGTGGCAATGGCTGGGCCATCGGCGAGGTGCGCGAGTACGCCGACGCCGAGACACGCGACGAGACCGACGCGCTGGCGCTCTATGACATCATCGAGCGCCAGATCGTCCCGGCGTACTACGACCGTGGGCTGGATGGCGTGCCACACCACTGGGTCGCCATCATGAAGGATGCGATTGCCAGCCTGGCGTGGCGCTTCAGCATGCGCCGTATGCTCAAGGAATACACCACCCAGCTCTATATCCCGGCGCGGCTGGCCGGCCGTCGCATTGATGCCGCGACCTTCGCGCTGGCGCGCGATCTGGCGGCCTGGAAGCGCCGCGTTGCCGCGGCGTGGCCAGCCGTCACGCTGGAGGCCGAAGGCCCACGCGACGGCGCGTTGGCGGTGGGCCGGCCCATCACCATCGAGGCGTACGTCCAGCCAGGCTCACTCGCCTCAGACGACGTGAGCGTCGAGGTGGTGGCGGCGGTCGACGAGGATGGTACGCTCCAGCGGCTGCGCACCGTCCCGATGCGGCTGCTGGGCACCGATGCCACGGGTCGCTATCACTATCAGGCGGAGCTGGCCAGCGAGACCAATGGCAGCTTCGTCTATGGTGTGCGTGTGCTGCCTCACCATTCCGGGCAGATCAACCAGTTCGAACTGGGTCTGGGTCGCTGGGCCGCACCGTTTTGATGGATACTGCTGGCATACGGCGCCCACCGGCTGGCGCGCCAGCATTTCGGCCACGAGTTCGGCCAGCAACCTGACCGATCGTCAGCCCTGCGAGAGGCACATGTCGTATGGAAAGCACCCAGAGCACCCAACCCGCACCGGCGGATAGCGCCCAGCCCAACGCGACCATGCCACCGGCAGCCCCGCTCTTCCCACCACCGGCGGCATTCACCGCCCAGGCCAACGTGCGCGACCCGGCGATCTTCGAACGCGCGCGCGCCGACCGCGGCGCCTTCTGGGCGGAGCAAGCCGCGCGGCTGAGCTGGCGCCGTCCCTGGGACCAGATCCTCGATTGGCAGCCACCCACGGCGCGCTGGTTCGCCGGCGGCCAGCTCAATGCCTGCGAAAATTGCGTCGATCGCCACCTGTTGACCTGGCGGCGCAACAAGGCCGCCATCGTCTGGGAGGGTGAACCTGGTGACACGAAAGTGCTCACCTATCGCGACCTCCACCGCGAGGTGACTCAGGCGGCGGGGATGTTGCGCGGCCTGGGAGTACAGCCCGGCGACCGTGTGGCGATCTACATGCCCATGGTCCCCGAACTGCCCATCGCCATTCTGGCCTGCGCGCGCATTGGCGCCATTCACGTGGCGGTCTTCAGCGGCTACAGCGCCGACACGCTGGCCGACCGCATCAACGACTGCGGCGCGCGCGTGCTGATCACCGCCGATGCCGGCTATCATCGCGGCAACATCGTGCCGCTCAAGGACAACATCGACCCCGCGCTGGTCAACTGCCCCAGCATCGAGCACGTGGTAGTCGTGCGCCGCGTCGGGCAGCAGGTCCACCTGGCCGCTATGACGCCTGGTCGCGACCACTGGTGGCAGCGCGAGCTGGAGGCCCAGCCCTTTGATGATGCGGGTTGTGAACCCTTCGACAGCGAGCACCCGCTGGCCATTATGTACGCCTCGGGTGCGGCGGGCCGGCCCAAGGGTCTGCTGCACACGACCGGCGGCTATTTGACGGGCACGGCGGCCACTGCCAGCTGGATCTACGATCTCAAAGAAGAGGACGTGCTGTTCTTCACCGGCGATCTGGGCTGGTCCATCGGGCAGAGCTATGGCCTCTACGGTCCACTGGCCAATGGCGCGACGCTGCTGCTGTATGAGGGCACGCCCGATGTGCCCACGCGCGAGCGCTACTGGCAGCTCATCGCCAAATATGGCGTGACGCTGCTGGTGACCTCGCCCTCCAATATCCGCGCCGCCATGCGCGTGGGCGCGGAGCCGGAGCGCCACCACAACCTGAGCTCGCTGCGGCTGCTGGGCACCATTGGCGAGCCCATCGCCCCCGAGACCTGGCTGTGGTACCACACCCACATTGGCGGCGGACGCTGCCCGATCGTCGATGCCTGGTGGCAGACCGAGACCGGGATGGCGATGATCGCGCCACTGCCCGGCCTGACTCCGCTGCAGCCGGGCTCGGCCACACTGCCGCTGCCGGGGGTGGAGACCGAGATCCTCGACGACCAGGGCTATCCGGTCGGCCCCAACCTGCAGGGGCATCTGGTGGTGACGGCGCCGTGGCCGGCGATGGCGCGCACGGTCTGGGGCGACCCCGACCGCTTCTACCGCCAGCACTGGGGCCGTTTCGAGGGCACCTATCTGACGGGCGATGGCGCGCGACGCGACGAGAACGGCTACTACTGGCTGCTGGGGCGCATTGACGATGTGCTCAACGTCGGCGGCCAGCGCATCAGCACACTGGAGGTCGAGAATATGCTGGGACAGCACCCATCCGTCGCCGAGGCGGCGGTCATCGGAGTGCGCCACCCGCTCAAGGGCCAGGCCATCGCGGCGTTCGTCGTGCTCAAGCCCGGCCAGCCGGCGGGCGACGCCATGACCGTCGAGCTCAAGGCGCACCTGGTGGAGAAGATCGGCGATCTGGCCCGGCCCGACCGCATTGACTACGTCCACGAGCTGCCGCGCGCCCGCGGCTCGCAGGTGATCCGCCCCCTGCTGCGCGATATCGCCGAGGGCCAGGTCCCCGGCGGCATCGCCGCCCTGCTCGACCCCGAGGTGCTCGCCCGCTACGAGGCCAAGATCGGCTGAGAGATCCCCTCACCGTCCCCGTTCGATCAGCGCGATGCACTCGATGTGCGCCGTATGGGGGAACAGGTCTACCGGCTGCACCGAAACCAGCTGGTAGGCATCGTCG
>DASYGC010000506.1:0-16534 GCA_036000225.1 Ktedonobacterales bacterium
GAGGCAAACGGGCGCGGCTCATTCACCAGTGCGCCAGCCACCAGCGTCAGGATGATCGCCAGCAGCACCGCGGGCACCGCCAGCAGCAGCAATTGCAATCCGAGCGACCGGAAGCGCGCGGTGGCACTGGATGCGGCGCCACCCGTCGCGCGCGCCGCCACGGTCCACCGCGCCACGCCCGCCCACAAGAGCACGAGCAGCAAAGGGAGCAAAAAAATCACATCCTGCGCACCAAAGATCATCACCTGGTCCAACAGCGGGTTGTGGCGCGCCGGCGCGTCGATCTCTTGGAGCAACTGCCAGTTGATGGATTGCAGTCCATTGAGCATGATGTGGGCTATCCTCTTCGTGTCGTGTGAAACGCCATTCGCGTGATCGGTTGCGTTCTGTAGGGACATACGGGTCATTCGTGATCGGTCAGTGCGTACGCCCTCCGGGTCTCATTCTCCGTGCGTCGTGACGACACTGCGCGACGGGTGTGCGCTCGGGGCCTCGTGCTGCGCAAATCTTCATCCGCACTGTGGGTGATTCGCCTGCGCCAGGCCGAATCGCGCTGAGGCCGCGATAGGGAGCATGGATCCCATGAAGGCATTGTACATAACTACAACGGTCCGACCCGTCCCAGTCACTCTCCAGTTAGTACCGTCTTTCGGGCACCAGTTGCTGGTGGGCGGCCAGCCGAGCCATAAAGACGTCAATGTCCAGCGTACCAACGCGCTGTGCCAGCGCCGTCGCCCAGGAGTACAGCGCTTGATCCGACACACTGCCGCGCCCGGTCAGCCGCACGCGGAAGCGGCCTTGCACCGTCAAGTACACCCGCACCACCTTGGGACGCCGACCACCGCGATACAGCGCGCGCCAGGCGCGGGCGTGCTCCGCCTGCAGATTCTCGGGTGCGGCGCCTGCTGGCAGCAGATCCAGCGGCTGCAGGCGCATCCCCGGGCGCGGCACGCCCCCATCCGCGCGCAACGACGCCAGCAGTTCTTCCTCCAGCGCACGCTGCCGCAGTTGCGGATCGCGCGCGTTGCGCAGGAAGACACGCGTCGTGAGTCCTGCGGCCGGCTGCCCAATGCGTGGCGCCGCGTGTGCGCTGATGCGATTGATCCCGTTGATCGTCAGCGACCCGGCTCGCCCCGCATCCAGGCGCAGCAGCGGAATGAGCTGACCCTCTTCCGCGCGCGCGGCCGCCGACTGGTCCGCGCGTGGGCGCCGCCTGCCCATGCGGCGCTTGCTCTCAACCAGTTCTTCCGCGACATTCGTCAGCTCGATCCGCGCCGCCGCGGGAATCGTCGTTCGCTGGCGCACCCCCGGCAGCCCAGCGATCGTGGCAAATGGCTGCGACTGGCCGGCGGCACCCAGCAAACTCTCCCAGGTGATGTCGCGCAGATGCGGCGTCCGACGGCGCAGCCAGCGACCCCGGTGGAAGAGCGCGCCGGGTCCCAACAGCCGCTCGGATTCATCCAGGCATTGCGCCGCAACGATCAACTGCGTCAGTTGCAGAAACCACACCAGTGGATTGCTCACCGGCATCGCCGTCAGACTGGCCGTGCTGGCTGGCTCGTCCTCATCGCCATCTTCCTCGGACGTACCAGCCCCATGGATCAGCGTCAGCGGTGGCGCCTCGGGCGACGCGCCACGATCGATGCGCCGCGATGCCTGCGCCAGGGAGGTGGCCTGCTCCATTGGCAGTTTGGCCACCGCGGCATGCCCCAGTTCGGTGATGGCTTTATAACCACTCATCTCGATCACCTCCAGATGCCCTGTGCTCGACGGCCCAGGCACCAGGATCGGGATGGCCAGTTCGATCTCTTCATCCAGTTCGCGCGTGGACTGCCGTGACCGGACCGCCGCCAGCAGCGCCAGCAGCAGCGTAAACCCTGCCGCCCCCAGCAGCACCACCCACTCGGTCGGCGTCAGCGCCCCATCATGCGCGAACGTCACCAGCAGATTCGTGACGAGGCCCACGCCCCCCGCGATACCCACCACGATCAGCAGCAGCTCCGCGACACGATCGCGCGCGGCGGACACCTGTTCGCGCAGCTCGGGAGCCGCGTCCTGCTCGCTTTTCGCCGCGTCCACACCCATGCACCTGTTCCTCCACCCGGTCGAAGCATTCGCTCGCAGCACTTCGGGCCAGTCGGCCATGCCCCGCCATTCTATAGGTGGCGCGCGTCTTGGTCAACAGGGGCGTACCGCGCAAAGGCTTACCAACCCAGCAAAATCCTGCCCACGTGAGGTGGCACCTAATGGAGTCCGCAGTACATTGTGGCATCTCGCGGCGCTCACAACGCCGCGATCATGTGTGCCAGGCTGAGGCGGAAGGCGGGCGCCGTGAGCTGCGCCCACAGCGGCATGAACGCGGCGCGCAGCCGGTCGCGGTCGGCGGCGCGCATGGCCGTGTACGCGGCGAGCGCGCCATTCGCCGCCTGATGCCGTGCCCCATGTGTGGCCGCCGCGCCGTCCAGCCGCTCGATCCGCTGCGACGCGACCACATCGTCATGCAACGCGCCCAGGTGGTGCTGCGCGGCGGTGAGCAATTCCCTGCTCGCTTGTGCCTCCGGCCCTAGCGCCGCCTCGAAGACCTCGATCGTCGCATTGAGTTGTTTGCAGGCGATCCGCAGTCGGTGCAGCGTACCCTCGTTCGCGTCGGCCACACCCGCCTCGAAGGCCAGCAGTGCTTCATATCGGCGCCAGATCGCACTGCCTGCGAAGTGGCGCACCAGCACCGGTCCGGCGCACGCACCCTTCTCCGGGCACAATACGACAGCTCGCCGCACCGCGCGCCACACCCGCCGCTGGCGGGCGTCGCGCAATGCGCCGATGAGCTTGCGCCGCGCGCGGGCATGACGGCGGCGCAGATCAGCCTCGAAGCCGTCTAGCCCACTCGCCTCAGCATGTACCAGGCGGTACTCGCGCACATCGGTCAGCAAGACATCCAGGTCGCGCACCGCGCCCAGCCGCCGCGCCAGCCGATCCAGCTCGCCACGTGCGCGCCGCAGCCGTTTCGCCTGGCGGCCCGGCGCCTCCTCCAGCATGGCCAGTATCGTGCGCAACCGCCGCATGTCGCCGCGCAGATCGTGGACCGCCTCGGCATCAGCGCCCGCGACGATCTCGCGCAGACGCTTGCGCGCCTTCTTCACGCGCTTGCGCACCACACGCCGGATCGCCCACGCGAGCGGCGCCTCACCCATTGCCTCAGTATTGGAAGCCATGACTGCTCACCACCTCGTCTGGTCGCGAACACCACGTAGCCACTACAGTATGAGGACGTCCCACCCCGGCGCAGTGGCCACAAACCCAGGGTCAGGCGGCCAGAAATGAACCGCTGACACTGAATTATCGCCGCTGGCTCGCCAGCCGGCGAGGTTGAAGGGTCGTGGCCGGTATGATATACTGCGTGGCGGAGAGGTGTCCGAGTGGTTGATGGTGCCGCTCTCGAAAAGCGGTGAGCTTGAATAGGGCTCCGTGGGTTCGAATCCCACCCTCTCCGCCACGCCGGTTCGGTTTATCCGTGCCACATCCCGGAGGAGTCCCATAGCGGCCTAGTGGGCGCGACTGGAAATCGCGTGTGTGATGAGCACCGTGGGTTCGAATCCCACCTCCTCCGCCACCACGGCCCCCACTGAGCGCGCCGCGCTGGCCCAGGCGCCAGAAACCATCTCCGCGCCTATGCGGTCAAACCCACCCAGGTAAGCCCGACCTACAATCCGCTGGGCATACTACGCGCGCGCCGGCCGCCCAGCGACACCAGGAAGTTCGCCAGCAACGCCCCCGCCAGCGCACAGGCGCTCATACCGCCGAAAGCGCCCAGCGCGAAGGACAATCCGTCAAACCCCGCCTCGGAGATGGTGGTGCTGAAGAAATAGATGGCCGCACCGCCGCCCACGGTGAAGACCACCGCTCCCACCAGGGCGATCCACCGGGCGCGCGACACCGAAATCAGACCAGCGACCGTCAGACCCGTGATGACGGCAAAGACGCCCGCGATGATGATGAGTATCAGCCTGATGTTCATAACCAGCTCCTTCGACAAACTTTCGATCACAATATTTTCTATTCTAGCATAGCGGTGTATGGCGCGCCGCCGCCATGCGCGGCTTTCAGCGCGAAGAACCCGGCAAACCACCTGTCCGCGGCATGCCCGCGGCACAGCGGCGCATTCATGGTACCGCTCGTGCGGTATGTGTGGCGTAGCACATGCGTCACACGTCATGAGGAACGGAACATCCTGGCGACGCGCGCAATCTCCCGCTCTCTCCCGACATGGCGGCCCTCCATCGGCTGCCGCGACATCGGGCGCATCGCGCGATGGTTCCACGAGAGATCGACGTGGCGGAGGTGGATGGTGTCGAGCGTTGGCGCTAACGGCTCGCAAGCGGGCCGCATCTTCAGTGAGCGTAGTCTGGGCGGCGATTCCCAGGCGCGCCGCGTCTTGCGTCTGGGTGGCCGCGTGCGCCCGGACGATCTGCCCACGATCCCATCGCGCTACTTGAGTGGCCTGGGCGGCCCCGCCGGTACGCTCACCGAAGTGCGCCTGCGCGCCCGCACCGGCGAGATCTGGTGCCGCGTGCGCTCGCATCCCTGGTCGCGCGCCATCAGGACGATCCCGTTGAATGGCGATCAATCGCTAGCGCCCACGCCCGATGCGCTCGAACTACGGCGCGGCATGCGTGTGGAGTGCCTGGGCGGCCGCGTAGGTCAGGTCAACGGGGTCGCGGTCAATCTGCGCACTGGTCTGGCCACCGAGTTGCTCATCCGCGTGCGCGGTGATGTCGATGCGGAGGTAGGCCGCCCATCTGATCCGCTGGCCCCCCTGCTCGCGGTTCACGGGCAAAGCCTGCTCGTCAATCCCGCCTGGGCAGCGCGTATCGAGCGCGTCCCACGGCTGATCGGCAGCCGCGCCCAGTTGCTGCTCGCCGCCACTCCCGCGCAGATCGCCCACAGTCTCGTCGTCCGCGGCGATGCCGAGCTGATCGCGCAAATCTGGAACATCCTGGGGGCCAACCCCGCCATCTCGCCGCACCTGCGGCACCTGAGCCTCACCGCCCGCGATGGCGATGTGACGTTGCTGGGTTCCCTCCCCTCGCCACGCCACCGGCTCGCGGCGGAGCAGGATATCTGGCATGTGCCTGGCGTCCTCTCGCTGCGCGATGAAGTCTCCTCCGGTTGCTAACTTCCCGCGGCGCGTACCCGTCCGCCCGCCCCTCACCAGCGACCCAGCGTTGGTTGACGCGGCGCCGGTCGATCCTGGCCACTCGATTGAACGCCAGCCGTTGGACGCCGCCGCCCGCTACGGTCTACAATGCGGGCTATGGCGACACCCTCTTACGGCGCCGGGCTTCCACCCGATTCAGCCGCCGCTGACCACCCATCTTCCGCCCCCGTCGCGCCCAGGCGCCGGCACACCGCTCGCGCCCAGAGCGCCGTCGCACCCGCGAACGGGGACGCCACACTCTGGGAGTCAGTGGGAACATTGCCCACCTTGCCTGATCTCGCCCCCCGCAGCACCATTCGCGACAGCCTGTACGACCTGATTCCGCTGGGTGATCTGGAGTTGGCGCTGATCGCCACCCCCGAGTTCGTGCGCCTGCAGGGCGTCAAGCAGCTCGGCTTTGTCTATCGCGTCTGGCCCGGCGCCACGCACACCCGCTTCGAACATAGCCTCGGCGTCTATTCCCTGACACTGCGTGCTCTGCGCATCCTGCTCGCGTGCCAGGGATCTGGCCGCCTGGACCAGGTCAGCGAGACCGATCTGCGCACCCTGCTCGCCGCCTCGCTGCTGCACGATATTGGGCACTATCCCTTCTCGCATGCCATCGAAGAGCTGGGCCATCCCATCTTGCCCCACGAGCGGGTGGGGCGCGAGATCATCGAAGGCGGCGCGGTCGCGGAGGTGCTCACGCGCTTCGGACTCGCGCCAACCCGTGTCGCCGATCTGGTTGATCCACCGGGCGCGCGGCCCCTGGCGGGCAACGATATGCTGCTCGTTCGCCTGCTCAGCGGCCCGCTCGATGTCGACAAGCTGGACTACCTGGCCCGCGACGCCCGCGCCTGCAATGTCCCCTACGGCGGGGTGGATGTCAGCCGACTGCTCGGCGCCTTACGCGTGTTGCGCACCCCCAGCGGCCCACGCCTGGGCGTCAGCGACAAGGGCATCAGCCCGCTCAATTCGCTGCTGCACGCACGCCAGGAGATGTTCGACAACGTCTACTGGCACCACACGAACCGCGCGATGATGGCGATGCTGTTGCGCGCCGTGCAGGAGGCCCTCGAAACGCGGGCGCTGACCCCCACCGAGCTGCGAGGTCACGACGACGCCTCGCTGCTGGCGCTGCTCGCTGACCAGCGCATGCCACGGGCATCGCGGGAATTGGTGGAGGAACTGCGCCTGCGCCGTCCATACAAAGTGCTGCTGGAGGTGAGCAGCCGGGCCGGCCGGTTATTCAGCCGGCTCGATGCTCTGTTCTGGGATCAGCCCAAGCGGCGCCGCGTAGAAAACGCGCTGGCGGCGGCGCTGAGTGATGCGTTGGGCACGCCGGTCGCCTCGCATGCCGTGCTGGTTGATATCCCCAAGCCCGAGAAATGGGAGATGGATGTGCTGGTCGGCTTCAACGAACCACCCATCGGGATGGAGCCACTGATGTCCTGGACCGAGGCGACGGGCCAGCGCCCCAGCGATCTGGGCGTGTACGAGCAGCATCAGCGCCGGATTCGCATTGTGGGCAGTGCCGCGGTGCGTTCGCTGCTGGGCGAGCGCCGCGGCGCACTGGTGCGCGATGCGCTGGAATCCACCGCGGTGCTCTAAGTTGACACCCCACGCCACGCCTGGATAGACTGGCGAGAGAAGCCGCTCCCGATGGATCGGGCGCTCACGAGGGCGAGGATGGGCATGCTCAAACCTGGGTCGTTGGTGGCGCGCCCATTGCATACGACCGATCTCACGGCCGTGCGGCGCATCCTGGAGACCTCGGCCTTCACCTACGCCCGCTTCACCGATGCCGAACTGCCTTCGCTGCTCGGCTCGCGCCCGGCCATCGGCGCCTTCACCGTCCCGAACAATCCCTTGAGCATCATGCTCAACACCAGCAGCCTGCAGGCGTTCTTGGTGACCGGCTCACTGGTGGCTCCCTGCGCCTGGCTGGGTGGCTTCGGCGTCACCGAGACCGAGAGCCAGCGCTTCACCGACTACCTCGACCTGCTGCTACCCGCCCTGGAACGGGCGCTGTACGAGCGCGGCGCCCGGACACTCTACTATTCGGGGAGCGATCTGGACGCTGACTGGCTGCGTCCGATCCTGGAAGCGCGTGGGTTCGACCTGGTCACGACCTTGCGCTCGTATGACAAAGACGACTACGCCATCCCCGCCTGGGGCGACACGACGCTAGAGGTTCGGCCCTTTGCGCGCGCAGACCTGCCGGGCGTCGTCGCCGTCGAGAACGCCGCGTTCGCGGATCTCTGGCGCTACGATGCCGCTGGCTTCATCGAGGTCGAACGCACCTACCCTTACTTCGTGGTCGCGGAGGACGAGCAGGGGATTGCCGGCTATCAATTTAGCGCGGTGGATGACCGCATTGGTTATCTGGTGCGCATTGCCGCACATCCGCGCGCCGAGCGGCGCGGCGTCGGCACCCGGCTGCTGGCGGAAGCGGTGTACTACTTCGAGCGGCAGCGGACCCGTCGCATCGTGCTCAACACCGAGGACCGCAATACCCGCGCGCATCGTCTCTACGAGCGATTCGGCTTCCACCAGGTCTATCCGCGCGGCTTCGTACTGGGCCGGCCAATCGCGGCGTCCTAGCCGCGCGCGCGCGTACTCAGCAACTCGTAGGCCGGCAGCGGCAGCGACTTGCCCTTGACCACCAGCGGCGCCAGTTCACGCGCGTGCACCCAATCGGCGACGGCCACATAGGCCGGCGCGCTCAGCAGAATCTGGTTCGCGGTCGCGCTTGATTCCAGCCGTTGTGCGGTATTGACCGCATCGCCAATGGCCGTATAGTTTTGCAGCCGTTCGCGCGCGCCGATATTGCCGACCAGCGCCTCGCCGGTCGTCACGCCGATCCCATAGCTGATGGGCGAAGGGTGCGGACCGGTGCGCTCATGCTCGCGTTCGAGCGCCGTGCGCATGCCGAGCGCCGCGCGCACCGCGCGCGGTGTGTGATCCTCCTGTGGCAACGGCGCGTTGAAGATGGCCATCAGCGCATCTCCAATGAACATCGTCACCGTCCCCTCTTCCCGCCAGATCGCTTCAGTCAGGATTTCCAGATAGCGGTTGAGGACCGCGACCAGGACGTGGGGTGACGACTCCTCGGCCAGGCGGGTGTAGCCGCGGATATCGGCAAACAGCACACTGATGGTGCGGATCTCGCCACCCAGATTGAGCGCGCGCGGATCGGCGAGCAGTTGGCGTACGACCGCGGGATGCACATAGCGTCCGAACAAGCTCTCAATCTCGCGCGCCTGGCGCTGGCTGCGTCGCAATTCGGTCAGATCATCCACCACCATCGCGACACCCAATGGCTCGCCCGCGCCGTCACCCGCGCGCAGCGCCGAGGTGTTGAGCCGCAGGCTCACCTCGCCGCGCTCCGGCAATTCGCACTCGATCACCTGGCCCAGCGTGGTCTCACCATGTTCGGTGGCCCGCGTGACCATCTCCGTCAGCGTCGTGTCGCCCAACCCAACCAGCACATCACGATACGAGTGCCCCAGCGCGGTGGCTTCCGCGACACGCAAGATGCGCTCAGCCGCGCGGTTGAACGCGGTGATGCTGCCAGCATGGTCCGTCGTGATGACGCCGCTGGCGATGGAGCCGAAGATGTTGTCGGTATAGGTCTTCATCGCGCTGATCTCGCCAATCCGCTGGCGCAGATCGGTGAAGAGCCGGGCATTGTCAATGGCGATGGCTACCTGATTGCAGAGCGCCGCCAGCAGATCGAGATGTTCGTCGTCGAACAGATGCGTCTGGATGCGGCTATCGACGTACACAACGCCGACCCCGCGCCCGCGCACCAACAGTGGCGCGCACATCACCGAATGGATGCCGAAGGCCACCACACTCTCCTGGGCGCGCAAGCGCTGGTCCCGCTGGGCATCGGTGGTGAGCATCGGCTGACGTGTCGCCCATACCTGATTCACCACACTCAGGCTGATGGCGAACTCATCCCCCGTGACCGAGTGAACGTCCATTCCGCGCGCGGCGGCGCGGCGCAAGGCACCCGAGGCGGCATCCCACAGCATCACGTAGCCGCGTTCGGCGCGCACCACCTCGATCAGGCGCGCCAGTGCGCTCCCCAATACGTCGTCAAGTTCGATGGTGCTATTGAGCTCCTGCGCAATCTGGTAGAGCAAGGTGAGGCGCTCGCGCTCGCGTTGGAGGGCATCTACCATCTCCTGGCTGGCCGCGACGCTGCTGTGCACCCGCCGCAACCCATCGCCGAGCTGCGCTAGCCGCAGATCCGCGCGACGCGCGATCTCCAGCGTTTCCGCCAGTAACCGCACACGCGGGTCGCTCGCATCGCCCGCATAGGTGCCTTCGACAGCCTGCTCCAGGCGGCGGGTGTGCTCATGGAGCGCCGCGGCCATGGTGGCCACTCCTGCCGCCACATCGCGCACGTCGCGCTGGGCCAGTGCCTGTGCCGCCCGCGCTTCTTCTGCCCTTCGCGCGGCGTGTTCCGGCGCGGCAAGGTGGGTGGGGAGCGCGCCGTCGGCCCGCGCCAGCTGCGGCCGGCGCATGGTGGGTAGTTCACTGGGAGAGCGCGTGCCGGCGTCCGGCGCGGGCATGGTCGCCGGCGCGGGCAGACTCGCTGGCACACTCGCCGGCGTAGCCGCGGGCATGCCAGGAGCGGAGCGCGAGCGGTCCTCCGGTTGGCCGCCGGCTTGAGATGGGCGTTGCCGCATCGGCGATTCCCCCGCACTCGATCGAGCGCACCTCACACCCTACCGCGCGGGGCGCCTCGATCGCGCTGGCGATCACTTGGGCGCGCTCCTCCGCGACGGCTTGTTCCGCCAGTCTCGTCAGTTCATCATACGACCATACCGCTGGCAATCTCTCAGCACACGGACCACCGCACGCTCGGTCAGCGCCTGGCCAGTATGTTAGCCGATCCAGGCGACGCCATGCCCCGCGGTCACGTCGTCCAGCACGTAGGTGACGCCCGTCTGGGCGTAGCCGCCCGTGAACGGATCGCTGGCCATGAGCATGGGCGTATCGAGGTCAACATAACGGAAGCCTCCCAGGCCCGCCACGAGATGCGCCGAGACCGCGATCCCCAGCCGCGACTCCAGCATGGCGCCAATCATCAACTGCAGGTGGGCGGCGCGGCAGATGGCCGCGATGTCGAGCGCCTCGACCAGACCAGATTTCATCAGCTTGATGTTCACGACATGCGCCGCGCCCAGCCGTGCCACACGCAGCGCGTCCGCGGCGGTATGCACCGTTTCATCGGCGGCCACCGGCACGCCTGCGCGCTCGGTCACAAAGCGCAGCCCCTCAAGGTCATGCCGGTGCACGGGCTGCTCGAAGAGTATCGGGTGCACGCCATCATCCGCCAGCGTGGCGATCAGCGCGACGGCCATGGCGGGCGTGTAGCCCTGGTTGCCATCCAGAATCAGATCGCAATCCGGTGCGCCCTCCTGGGCCGCGAGCACGCGCTCGATATCCTCGCCTATGGTGGTACCCACCTTGATTTTGAGCGTCGTCGCACCCCGTTCGCTATAGCGTTCGGCCAGTTCCGTCACGTGCGCCGGCTCCTCGATCGGGATGCTAATATCGGTCGTCACACGCGACGATGCGCCGCCGAAGAACTGGTAGAGCGGCATGTGCGCCGAGCGGGTGAAGGCATCCAGGATGGCCGCCTCGACCCCCGCGCGCGCGGTTGCCTGGTGCTCGAAGCTGGCTTCCAGGCGGTGCGCCAGCGGCCGCCAGCGCGCGGCATCCATGCCATCCAGCAGGGGACGCATCCCCGTGATGGCCGCCAGCGCGGTCTCCTGTGTTTCGCCGCCGCTCGGCGGAAACGGCGCCGCTTCGCCAATGCCCACCGTGCCATCCGCCAGCGTCACGCGCACCAGCACATTGCGCGCACGCTCCATGCGGCCGGTGGCGATCGTGAATGGTTCGAGCAGCGGCAGTTCGATGGGTTCGGCCTCCAGCCGTATCACCTGGGTGGCGGATGTCTGTGTGCGCGGCATGCTCCTGCTCCTTTGCCTGGCGCGGTGCTCCGGGATCGGAAACGCGTGTGGAGGTATTGTACGCACCGGCGAAGGCTCAGGGCCAACCGGCGTCCCCTGATCTGGTCTCCGCTTTCAGCAATATCGGCGTTCTACCTGGCCTGGCTACCGCTTTTCGCCTCGTGCGGGGGCATAGTCAGCGCCCACCGCGGGCTGGGCGACCGTCAGTCCCCAGACCACCGCGGCGCCCGCCGCGCGCAGCGCCACCGCCGCTGCCGCCAGCGTCGCGCCCGATGTGCAGACATCATCGATCAGCAGTATCGACCGGCCCGCGAGCGCGCTGGCCGCCCCAGAAGTCGCCGCGAAGGCGCCCGCGACATTGGTCCGCCGTTCCGCCGCGCTGAGCCCCACCTGCGGCGGCGTGGCGCGCACGCGCGCCAGCAGGTCGGCGCGCATCGGCAGGCGCAGCACGCTGCCGCACTGGCGTGCCAGCAGTTCTGCTTGATTGTAGCCGCGCTGACGCCGCCGGTTGGGGTGCAGCGGCACGGGCACCAGCAGTGTGTTCCTCTGGCCCAGTTGACTGCCGGAGTGTGCCAGGAGTTCACCCAGTGGGCCAGCCATGCGGCGCTCACCATGATACTTCAGCGCCCAGATGGCCGCGCGCACCGCCCCGGCGTAGCGCGCCGCCACGCGCAAACCATCGAGCGCATGGTCGCCGCGCGCCTGGCACAGCGTGCACAGCCCCCCGAATGTGCCGTCAGCGTTCGTGGTGAGCGGCTGGTGGCAGCCCGCGCAGATGCCCATCGCGGGCCGCTCAATGCTGGCGATACACCGCGCGCAGAGCAGCGTGCCGCGCGCGCCACACCCCGCGCAGGCAGGTGGGAAGAGCGTATCGAGCAGCCGTGAGACCGCCTCCCTGACACCTGGGCCGCCGCGCATGAAGGCTCCTCCAGTCGAGCGTCAGGGAGCGACCAGCGGTGGCCCCACCCGTTCGAGCACCACCACCGTGCCCGCCACACCCACAATACGATAGCGGCCCGAGTCGAGCATAGCAGTCCACATGCGCAGGTCGGCGTCGCGCTCGGACGCCGCCGCCCCGTTGAATTCAGCCGCCACGTACTGTGCCTGGTAGGATTGCGGATCGGGCATCAGATAAATGGTCGTCCGGTCAGTCAGGTGCGGGTCGAGAGTATCGGTGGCCGCCACCGTGGCGTTAGCCGGAATGCGCTGCAGCAGCGACGCGATCTGCGCCTGATGCGGCGCTGGTCCGGCTCCCGCGTCCCAGAATCCATAGGCCCGTGGCCACACCGCCGCCAGATTCCAGACCGTAGCCACCAGCAGCCAGACGACTATGCCCGCCGTCATCCAGCGTGGCGCAACGGGGATGCGCGCCAGCCGACGCGACCACCACTGATTCAGCCGATCGATCTGCCGGTTGAGCGCAGCGAGCACCGGCGGTGGTGTGGCCGCCGACGACGGCAGGCGCACCTGCCGTCCGCTCGTTCGAGCGGAAACGCGCGCGGCCCGCAAATGAGCCACGCCATACACCGTGGCTGCCAGCGCCACCGGCAGCAACATGGCGTTGTACTGGTAGAAGCCGCTATACTGAGCCGTCTGCGCACTCAACAAGTTCACCGCCAGTTCGGGCGCGCCGACCAGCCACCAGAACGGCGCGAAGATGCCCAATCCGCCTCCGGTGCGCGCCAGCACGGCCAGATAGGCCAGTTTATCCGGTGTGACGACGACCGCCAGCAACAGCCAGGGATGCGTGACCAGATTGGCCAGAGCGGCGCCAGGTGAAGAGCCGAGCCGCGTGTAGCGATACCAGTAGGCGCTGCCGGCGGCGGAAGCGCCGCCGTTGAAATGCGGAATGATCACCAGGAAACACAGTGCGGTCCAGACCATCGCGCTCAGGGCCACGGCCAGTCCCAGACATGGCCGACCGCGGCGCAAGGCGATGAGCAGACCGAGCGGCACCAGCGCCAGCGCCACATCCTCCTTGGTGGCCGCCGCCAGCACACCCACCAGCACAAACCAGCCATAGCGGCGCGCATCCAGCGCGAGGAACGCGCAGAGCAGCAGCGGCGTGGCCAGCGTCACCGCATGGAAGCCCCAGAGCGCCTCGCCCAGGATTTCTGGTGTAGCCAGATAGGCCGCGACCAGCACGACACCGAGCAGCGGCAGCTCTGGCAGACGTCGCAGCGCCAGCGCCATCAGCGGCAGCGCGCCCAGCGCTAGCGCCAGTGCCTGCAACACGATCAGCGTCTCAGCGCCTGCGTGAATGAGGTAGAGTGGGGCAATCAGCACCAGGATCGGCTCCACGTGAATGCCCAGCCGGGTTGGCGGTCCAAACCAGTCGAAGCCGCGGTTGGTGAAGCGAAACGGCCGCCCATGCAGCGTATTCCAGACCGCCTGGTCCATATTGCCAAGGTCGAACGCTTCAGAATGGTAGGACAGATGCGCAACCAGCGCGCGCTGCCCCACGACGAGCAAAAAGACGACGATGAGCACCCCGACGAGCATCCAGGACAGTCGTCGCTGGCCGGCACGTGTGCCCAGCCATCGCGCCCCGCGCCGCCACGTGCGCCCCACCGGGCCGCGGTTCGCGACAGGTATGCCGGCCTCACGCGCGGGGCGCTGAGCGCTCACCGCGGCGCGGCGGACACGCACGACTGCGCGCGCGCGCGCTTCGATCTGGGTGATGGGGAGAGCTCTCACGCGCACGGCTGCTCCTCGATCGTTGGTCCGCCAGGTACCATGTCGTAGTCCCGAAATCATCCGGGTGCTCATCGCAAGGGCGGCGCGGGCCAGGCTGGCTAGGCTGGCTCCACGCGCATCAACGGCTCGCCCTTATGCACCAACTGCCCCGCCTGCGCCTGGATGCTCAAGACGGTCCCCGCCACCTCGGACCGAATTTCGTTGAAGACTTTCATCGCTTCGACGATACACACGATCTGCCCTGCCTGCACCGTACTTCCAGCCTGCACATAGGGCGGTGAGGAGGGCGAGGCGGCGGCATAAAACACGCCGGTCAGCGGGGTGATGATGGCGACCGACGAATCGGGCGCCACCGGCGGCCGGTCTACGCGCGGGCGCGCCCCCGCCCCATTGCTCGCGGGCTTGCTGGAAGTGACCGCAACGGGTATAGCGCCCGCAACCGGCTCCAGACGCCGCCGGATGACGATACGCGTCCCCTGCTCGGTCAGATCCAACTCATCGATGTCGCTGCCCTTGAGCGCCCGAGTCAGGGCTTCGATGCGCGTGACCAACGATTGCCGCTCTGTCACGGTCGCTCCTTGCCGAACACCAACACGGCGTTGTGCCCACCAAAGCCCATCGCGTTGGAGAGCGCCACCGGTACCTCGGCCCGCCGGGCCACATTGGGCACATAGTCCAGATCACATTCGGGATCCGCATGCGTCAGATTCATGGTAGGCGGCATGACATCGTGATAGACAGTCAGCGCGGTGATGCCCGCCTCGATGCCGCCCGCGGCCCCCAGCGTGTGCCCCATCATGGATTTTGTCGAGCTGACCGCCAGTTTGTAGGCGTGGTCGCCAAAGGTGGTGCGGATGGCCGCACTCTCGTTCTTGTCATTGTATGGCGTGGCCGTGCCGTGCGCGTTGATATAGGTGACCGCGTTCGGCGGCAGATGGGCTTTCTCGAGGGCGCGGCGCATCGCCTGTGCCAGCCCAGCGCCATTTGGAGCGGGCTCGGTCACGTGATAGGCATCCGCTGTCGAGGCATAGCTGAGAAGCTCAGCATAGATGCGTGCCCCGCGCGCACGCGCCGACTCGCGCTCTTCGAGCAGCAGCACCCCCGCCCCTTCCCCCATCACAAATCCATCGCGCTCGCCATCGAATGGCCGGCTGGCATGAGTCGGGTCGTCATTGCGACGCGAGAGCGCATGCAGGCTGGCAAACGCCGCGATCCCGAGTGGGGAGATGGCGGCTTCGGAGCCGCCAGCCAGCATCGCGCTGGCATCGCCACGCCGAATCATTTCCGCCGCCTCGCCGATGGCGTTGGCGCCGGTGGCGCAGGCCGAGACGGTGGCAAAGTTGGGGCCACGCGCGTTGATGGCCATCGAGACAAAGCCCGCGGCGATGTCGGTGATGAATTTGGTGATGAAGAACGGACTGATGCGGCCTGGTCCTTGGTCAAAGAGCACCTTGAACTGGTCGTGGCAGGTCTGGAGGCCGCCGATGCCTGAGCCAAGGATCACGCCAACGTCGTCGGCGTTCTCTTCGGTGATGGCGAACTCACCATCGGCCATCGCCTGTCTGGTTGCCGCCATGGCGTACTGCACGAACGGGTCGTTCCGGCGGATCTCTTTCTGATCCATATATGGCCGGGGATCGAAGCCCTTCAGTTCGCCGGCGATACGCACCTCCATCGCGCTGGCGTCGAAAGACTGAATCAGACCGATGCCCGATCGGCCCTCACACAGCGCCTTCCACGAGGAAGGGGTGTCGTTGCCTAGTGGCGTGATCAGGCCGATACCGGTCACCACCACCCGTCTGGTCCGCATGATTCAGTATCCTCTTGCCTTGTCGCGAGCAAGCCGCGATCCACGTTCCACACCAGCCGCTTCAGTGACTAGCGACGAGTTCCTTACCTTCCTCGGCCAGGAAGTTGGTATACGTGTCGCCACGCTTGAACTGCTTGGTTTCAAGCAACCTCTGGTGGAATGGAATGGTCGTGGTGATTCCCGTTAGCACGAATTCGGCCAGGGCTCGCTGACCGCGGGCGATGGCTTCCTCGCGCGTTGGCGCCCACACGATCAGCTTGGCCAGCAGCGAATCGTAGTGCGGCGGCACGGCATAACCCGTGAACAGATGCGAATCAACCCGCACGCCTGGCCCACCGGGGGGCAGGTAGTCCACTATCTCCCCAGCTTGCGGTCGGAAATCATGCTCGGTGTCTTCAGCGGTGATGCGAAACTCAATGGCATGCCCGCGCAGGTGAACATCGTCCTGTTTCAGCTGCAGGTGTTCGTTCGCCGCCACCCGCAACTGCTGGTGCACGAGATCGATGCCGGTGACCCATTCAGTCACCGGGTGCTCGACCTGCAGGCGCGTATTCATTTCCATGAAGTAATAGGCGCCGCTGGTATCGACGAGGAATTCCAGCGTCCCCACGCCGCGGTACCCGATCGCCAGCACCGCCTTGAGCCCACGCTCGCCCATCTCACGCCGCAGAGCTTCCGTCATGCCGGGGCTGGGCGCCTCTTCGACCAGTTTTTGATGGCGGCGCTGGATCGAGCAGTTGCGCTCGCCCAGGTAGATACCGTGCTTGTAGTTATCGCAGAGCACCTGCACCTCGATATGCCGCGCGCGTTCGAGATAGCGCTCCAGGTAGATGCCGTCATCGT
>DASYGC010000507.1:0-3050 GCA_036000225.1 Ktedonobacterales bacterium
GAGGCAAACAGTGTCGTGCGGCCCACCTCGGCGAGCGCGGCGCAGTCGCCGGCCAGCGGGCAGCGCTCGCAGACCGGCCGGCGGCTGGTGCACAGCGTGGCGCCGAGATCCATCAGCGCCTGCTGCCACGCGTAGGCGTGGTCCGCTGGCAGCGCCCACTCCGCCAGCTCCAGCGCCGCCCGCGTCGCGGCCTGGCCAGCGGGCCAGGGAGCCGGCTCGATGCCGCGAAATACTCGCCAGAGCGTGCGCCGGATGTTCGTATCCACCGTGGCAACCGGCAGGCCAAACGCGAAACAGGCGATGGCGCCAGCGGTGTAGCGGCCGATGCCCTTGAGCGCCAGCAGGCCTGCCAGCGTTCCCGGCAGTGCGCCGTCGAAGTCGGCGACGGCCTGGCGCGCGATCGCGTGCAGGCGCACCGCGCGCACGTTGTAGCCCAGCGGCGACCACGCCCGGATGACGTCTGCAATGGGGGCCGCACCGAGCGCGGCCAGCGTCGGGAATCGCGCGAGGAATTCGTGATACTTGGGCAGCACGCGATCCACCTGGGTTTGCTGTAGCATCACCTCGGATACGAGTACGGCGTAGGGATCGCGCGTGTGACGCCAGGGCAGATCGCGCCCGTGGCTGGCATACCACGCCAGCAGCAGACGCTGGATGCGCTCCCGCTGATCGCCATCGCCGTGCGCCGCGCCATCCGACTCTCGATCGGCGGCATGCTCGACGGGCTGTGTCACGGGGCCTCCATCTGGTGCTGAACGTGTGCCAGGTGTCCAGCGCGCACCTCGGCACCGGACACGATACACTATAGGCAGCCCCACCGCGCGCGGTCAATCCGCTTTGGCGCGGATACTCCGCGGCTCATCAATAAAGGAGCGCAACACGCCATGCCTGAGGACGACCTGCCGGCGGCGCTGCCTGACGCGGCGCGCCATGACGCGCCAGACAGCCCATGGCGAACGCTCAGCGCGCGCGAGGTATACCGCAATCCATGGATGCGGGTCACCGAGTATCAGGTCATCCGTCCCGACGGGCAGTCGGGCATCTACGGTGTGGTGAACCCTGGCGACAACGCCGCCATTGTCGCCCTGGACGCGGCTGAGCAGGTGACGCTGGTGGGCGAGTTCCTCTATCCGGTGCAGCTGACCGGCTGGATGATCCCCAGTGGCCGCATAGAGGAGGGCGAAGACCCGCTGGCGGCCGCGCGCCGTGAGTTGGAGGAAGAAGCCGGCCTGGCCGCTGACGAGTGGCTGCCACTCGGCTCGACCTTTCTGAGCGCCGGCATCTCGACGCAGATCAGCTATGCTTACCTTGCGCGCGGCCTGCGGTCGGTGCCGGCGAGCCCCGAAGGCACCGAGCGGCTGACCGTGCGCCGCGTGCCATTGCGCGAAGCACGCCAACTCTGCCTGGACAACACGATCCGCAATGCCGCGAGCGTCGTCGCGCTGTGGCGCGCCTGGGAACTGCTCCACGGCGCCGAGTAGGCAGGCGACCCTTGCGCCAACGCTTATTCGAAGACGCGCGCCACGGGGGCGGTGAAGCCGGGCACCACATCGTAGCCGTCGAGTTGGTCGCTCGTATTTAGTGCAATCAGTGGATGATGTGGTCGATGGACCTCAATTATGCCCTTGGAGGGATAGGCGACCCATACCAGACGAACACCGGCGGTCAGCCAAGTTCGCACCTTATCAACGACCTGTGTCTTGCGATCGGTTGAGGAGACCACCTCTCCAACCAGGTCGGGGATGACGGGCACCCAATTTGGACTGTCGGTCTCGGCGGTCAGTCGGCTCGTCTGGATGAAAGCCACATCGGGCGCGCGTACCGTGTCGGGGTTGCGCGCCAGCAGGAAGCCTGTTTCCGCCGCATAGACTCGTCCCAGCTTGTGGGTCAACACAAACTGGCCGAGCAAGATACTCAGTTGCATCGTGGTAGAACCGTGATCGCCGAATGCTGGCGCCATCGCCACGATCTTCCCTCGAATCAGTTCCAGCCGCAAGCCCTGGTGCGGCATCGCCGCGAATTCGTCGGCAGTCAGGCGTCGTGGCACAGCGGACATCGCGCACCTCCTGGCATTGTTCGTGACACGGGCGCTCCACCGAGTTTTCCCCACGTGTGGAGTCGTCGGTATTGTGGCACGTTCGTCCATGCCGCCGCATCCTCATCTCAGTTTCCTATTGGTTCGTCCTCAATTGAACTTTCGGGAGTGCGCCGGGCACCAATTGCTATCAGGTGTTCAGGCCGGAACGCCCTGGAAGAAGCCTTAGCGCGGCGCTCGCACCAGCCAGCATGAGCCCTCGCCTGCTGCGCGCGAGCCCTGCCCCGGCCTGGAGGCGCGCAGGGCGAAACGTCTGTCTGTTCAGTTTGACTTTTGTGGCGCTGGCACGTATATATAACAGGCTGCGGAGGAGCGCCTCCGCACCAGTCGCACACATCGCTCCGCCTCCCCCGCGCGCCTCGGGCGCGGCGTCCCACTAGCCGTTCGCTGGCTGGCCGGGCGTTACGGCGATCGGGCGGTCGATGCAGGAAAGGGACTGTATGAGTACCGATGGTCATCCGCGGGCCGAAATATGGGACCGCGGCGCCCTGGGGGGCAGCTATTTGAGCTGGTACATCGCGTGTTTCCAGTCTGGAGACAGCTAGCGACCGCATGGTCGTGGAAGGGATTTACCGTTGTTTGGACCGCATCTCATCCTTGATGGTTCCCAGTGCGACACCCAGAAACTGGGCGATCGTATTCTGATCGAGCAGATGCTCACCGACTACCCCGCCGCCATCGGCATGACCAGAATCGGCGGCCCCTACATGTTCGAGTATCAGGCCCCCGACCCCGCCTACTCGGGCGTCTCTGGCATCGTCGTGATTGCCGAGAGCCACATCGCCATCCACACCTTCCCCGCCCTCGACTACTTCAGCATGGACATCTTCTCGTGCAAGAATTTCGACCACGAGCATGCCATCAGGTATATCGAAGCGGCCCTCGATGTCAAGCGCATGGATCGCATGCTGGTGCAGCGCGGCCTCTCGTTCCGGGGCCCACATCATGGCGCCGA
>DASYGC010000508.1:0-3188 GCA_036000225.1 Ktedonobacterales bacterium
GGCCAGTGCGCCGCCTACCAGCAAGAGCAGCACACGCGGCACGGCGCCCGCCGCCAGCACCACCGCCATCTTGCGCGCATCGCCCGTCACCGTGAGCACGGTCCACGGCAGCGCCAGGCCGTATACCTGGTCGCCGAGCACTGAGACCAGCTGGCCGATGAAAAGCAGGGCATAATTGCGATGACGCAGCGCGCTGAATACCCCGCCACGCGCGGTGGGTTTCGTCGGCGTCGTGTCCGTCGTTGGGGCGAGCGGAGGCACGGCTGGCATGGCTGGCATGCCGGCCTCCAGCGGGCTGGCGATGGTGATGGGATCGTTCACATCCACCAGGGGTGCGCTCCTTCCGGTCCAGTTCGGGAGGCGCCCATCCAGACGCCAAAACGGCATACGCCAGGGATCGAGCCGCACGCGTTGATGCTGCCTGACCGCGTGGGAGACCTGCGGCGGGACCATCGCCGCCGTGCCGCGAGCGCGGCGCGCTGGCGATGCGCGAGCGGGATAGGTGCAAGTGTAGCGTATCAAATTGAGAATGTCAATGGCGGAGTTGATATTGTCACATTCGTTCTTGACTTTGACTCGCAAATCAGCGACGCTCCGCTCGAACAGAGGTTGGCGTGCGCCTGCAACGGGGCTTGCCAGGTCTGCTAGAGTAGACACATGCGTCATGCACAGGACCTTCACCGCCTCGCAGCCAGGAGCGCGGCCCGCAACCGGGCAGGTGGTCGTGCTGATGACGCCAGACACCACATCCCTCGGAGGGCAGGATCTTTGAAACGGGGATGTCACGTGAAAGGGCCTGTAAAATGCGCTCGCCGCGGCATTCTCGTTTTCCCTTCCTGGCACTCCTTCCCTTGATCCCTCTGGTCATGGCGCTGGTGGCCTGTGGCGCCACCACCAGCATCGTCGGCTCGACGGCGACCGCCACGAAGGTGGCCCCGACCGCCACACCGCCGCCGCCCAGCGCCAGTATGCTGCAGGTCGTCGCCGCGCAGCATTTCGCGGATAGCAAGAGTGGTGGCACGACCGCCCCCTGTGCCAATGGCGATCCGTTGATCAACGGCGATTGTGGCCAGACCGTCACGGCCACCTGCGCCAGCGGCGATGTGGTGCTGGGCGGCGGCTTCCAGGTGGACGATCCGCTCGCCTTCGTGACCTCCAGTTTTCCATCTGGCGCCACTGCCTGGACGGTCACCGCGCACGACGAGGGACAGGATGGCGGCAGTCACCCTGTGACGATTACCGCCTACGCGGAGTGCCTCCATGCGAACTTCACCGCGGTGGTGAGCATCGCCTCGTCCACGCCGAATATCCCCAATGACAGCAATTTCCACGAGGTCAGCGTGAACTGCCCAGCTGGCAGCGTGGTGACCGGCGGTGGCTTCCGCGGCACGAACAGCACCCAGGAGATCATTCCGGCGGCCAATGGCTGGACCGTGGGCCTCGGCATTCAACAGGGCGCATCCACCAAACCCTCGCTCTATGCGCTGTGCGCGGGCAAACATCTCGTCGCGGCGAGCATGCCGATGACCACCGCCAACCCCAACCTGGGAACCGGAACCAGTCTCACGGTCTCCTGTCCCGCGGCGTCACTGCTCACCAGTGGCGGCGTACACACCGTCAGCTACGGCAATCTCACAAACCTGGCCGCCAATAGCGCGCTGACCCAGTGGCTCGCGACCATCAGCGCCCTCGGCGTGGTGGGCGGTCCTCCCAGCACCTATGCCGTGGCAGAGTACGCCGTCTGCGTGACGGTGAGCTGAGCGCACTGACACGATGGGGATATTGACAAGCGATCATGTGAAAGGATTAGAGCATGCGTTTGTTACGAGGATATCCCGTTTTCGTTCCACTGGCGCTTCTCCCGCTGGTTCTTGCCGTGCTGGCATCCTGTTCGACCAGTGGCGTCGCTGGCAAGCCTGCCGCGACGCCAGTGCCTCCAACACTCACTGCCAAACCCAGCGCCACAGTCGCGCAGGTGGTGGCGACGCGGCAATTCGCCGATAGCACGAGCGGTGGCACAGCAGCACCGTGCGCGCGTGGCGGTTGCCGATCTCAACCTGGAAGTCCACCGTGGTGAGATCTACGACTTCCGGGGACCCAACGGCGCCGACAAGACTACTACCACTGATGACCAGGCGGCGCCAGCGGCGCCCGTGGTCGGTTCTGGTCCAGCACCTGCCGCCCCACGCCCCTGTATCAGAAGCCCCGGCGCGAGGCGGGTTGCCCTGGGTAACGCCTGCCGCAAACCGCGGCGGACTCAGTTGTCATGTGGCATCAGAACTCGGACAGATGAGCTGCGAAGAGGTAGCCTCGGAGGACGGCAGCTCTCATCCCGCCTCTGGTGACCCGATGGCGAACCGATCAGGTGATGAAGTAGCGCGCGGGGCATTGCACAAGCGATCTTTGGCCAGTATAACGCGCGAGTCAATAAGCGAGTGGTGAAGTGGTAAGAAGATGCGTACCGGTGATTGAGAAAGGTCTTTGGTCACCTCACAGGCATGACATACGGTCAGGTCCGGCAGCATTGCGCCTGGAACGGGCACAGCGTTCACAGCATTGGGCATCTCGCGCGGGCCATTGCCGGTGCCGCAAGGGATCAAGTCTGGAGGCAAAGATGTTTTGACAGACTGGCCGCATCTCACGCGCGAGCAGGTCCTGCACGCCATTGCGTATGCCGCGCACCGTCATCCACCACTGCCACGCTCCTCTGGCCCCTCGATGGCGATCGCCTGTAGCGGCTCGTCGCTGGTCCAGAGCAGGTGATCGACTCCTGCTGGCCAGAGCACCGCGTCGCCCGCCGCCACCGCGCGCGCCGCGCCAGCGGGACCGCCCACGCGCACGAAGCCGCTGCCGCCGGTGACCAGCAGCAGGATCGGCACCGGGGCGCTGTGCTCCTCCATTGCGCCTTGGGCATCCAGGTAGAGCGCGACGACGGCCAGCGGCCGGTCGAGCAGGATGGGCTGGCCGCTGAAGCGGCGCGCCAGCGCAGCGTCGTCCATCGCTGGCAGGTCGGCGCGGTCCAATTGGATCGGGACGGCATACAGACCCGTGTGGTTGCCAGATACCGGTGTCTTGAGGTCGGACGAGAAACGGCGGGTTTGCATGGTCGACTCCTGGTCGCTGATGGAAAGAGCGTGATCGTGTCTGCCGCTCCCTCTTTTGCCGTTCCACTGGCAGCGATGGGATTG
>DASYGC010000509.1:0-5480 GCA_036000225.1 Ktedonobacterales bacterium
TGCACGCGGCGCTGCGCCATGTGTCGCGGCGGGGCACGCGCGATCCGCTGCTCTGGAACATCGCCGCCGATATCGTCGTGAACGGCCTCATCGCCCAGGAGCCGGCCTACGAGCTGCCGCTGGGGACGATCCGCAAGCGCCAGCTCGAGCATCTCAGCGTGGAGGCGGTGTACCATGCGCTACGCACCGACGAGCGCTACCGCTCGCTAGTGCTGGAGGTGGCCTGGCAGGATCTGTTGGACGGCGGCTTCGGCGTGGGCGGCATCCTCGACGAGCGGCGGAGCGCCAAGCTCGACGAGCACTGGCGCCACGCGCTTGACCAGGCGCAAACCGTCGCGCGCACGCTGGGCCACGGCACGGCCCCGGCGGGACTGGCGCGCGAGCTGGACAGTCTGCGAGAGGCGCAACTCGACTGGCGCGCCTATCTCTGGCGCTTCCTCGTACGCACGCCCAGCGATTTCCAGGGATTCGACCGGCGTTTCGTTGGCCGTGGGCTGTATCTGGAGGCGCTCGATGGCGATGCGGTCCGCGTCTATGTCTGCGTGGATACCAGTGGCTCGGTGGGCGACCAGGAAATGGGCACCTTTCTGAGCGAGGTGCGAGGCATTCTGGGTGCATATCCTCATGTAGAGTGCCAGCTGTACTACGCCGACGCCGCCTGCCACGGTCCCTACCCACTCACCGCGGGCGACCAGCCGCCGAAGCCGATCGGCGGGGGCGGCACCGATTTCCGCCCGTTCTTCGCGGCGGTCGCCGAGCAACAGCGCGCGGTGGGCGACGTGGCTGTGTGCGTCTATCTGACCGATGGTATGGGTACATTCCCCTCGGTCGCGCCCGATCCGCCGGTGCTCTGGGTGCTGACGCCTGGGGGCATCGAGGTGGCACGCGTGCCGTTTGGCGAGGCGGTGCGGCTGCCGTACGACGAGTGAGACACGCAGGGCGAGGACGGAGAGCACGATGAACTCCTCTGTCTCGCACACGGAGCGCACACCCCTCGCGTAGCATCGCCACGACGCAACGTGGGAAGCTCGCGCGTAAGTCGTACGACGTATGATGACGACGTATGATCTGGGGAGGACTTGTGATGCCGGACTCCACGCGCAATGAGGATGCGGCCGGCCCACCGGCGGAAGCGGATTTCGCTGTCGAGCTGAGCGACCTGCGCCAGGCGCAGGCGGCGCTGCCACTGCCACTGGCGGCGCCGGCGGAGCGGATTGGCCGGTGGCGGCCGGTATCCGGCTGGCGGCTCTGGCGCCCGCTCGGTGTCATCGGCGTAGTGGCGCTGGCATTGCTGGCCATCGGCGCCAACCTGTACGGCCCGGCGGTGGCGCGCTTCTTCGCCACCAAGCCCGTGCCGCCGGTCACGCTGGGGCTGCGGGCAGGGCATATCGGCTGTCTCGTGGATGCGGCGTGGTCGCCCCAGGGCACGCGCATCGCGCTGCTCGGCGACGGGTTTCTGGCGTGCGGTGAGAACACACTGCCCGGACGTGTGGCGATCTACGATGCGCGCGCAGGCGCCCTCGTCACTGCCTTCAACGTCAACTCCGACGTCATCGCCGCCGCGGTACAGACCCTGGCGCATCAGGTGGCGCCGCCCGCGGTCAGCGTGGTGCCCGACAGCGCTATCGAGGGGGTGATTCAGTTCCACCATCTGCTGTGGTCGCCCGATGGCTCGCGGCTGGCGCTGACCTTCACCGTCGCTATGTTCAGCCTTCGCAACAGCGGGTGGTCGGCGTATCTCCCTGATGGCGAGCCCGCGCAGCCAATCGGCGTCCTGCTGCTGGATCCGCTTGGCGCTCAGGCGCAGGCGCTGGTGCGGTTGCAGAGCGTGTACCGACCGGATCAGGGCGATGAGAGCGCGTGGGACCTGCGTACCGGGACGCTGCTGAGCAGCCCCAACGCGCCCAGCAATATCGGCCCTGCCTCCATCCTGCCGCCGGCACTGGGCTACCGCTGGCAGCCCGACGGGACGCTCGCCCCGCTGCTGCCGCTCACTTCGTTGACGCCGCCATCTCCGCTGCCACTCGGCCCGGTGGGCAACCCCGCTGGCGGTGCTGCGTTCAGCATCTGGCAGCCGGGTTTCGCCGTTGCGGTGTCGCGGATAAACGATCAGGGCGCCCTCGACCACCTGTCCAGCGTCTATACCTGGCAGACGAGTATCGCGGCATGGTCGCCTGATGGTCGCTACCTGCTCGTTTGGACTGGGCAGGCGGGCCTACTGGCCCTCCCCAACCGAGCGCCGCTCACACCGGCGGATCTGACCATGTTCCAGCTCAACCAGCCCTGGCAACTGCCGCTGCGCGATGCTGGCCTGCTGCGCGTGCTGCCAACCATCGGGCCGGGTGATCCGGTTGGCGATGGCCTCGCGTGGCGTCCAGATGGGCGCGTGCTTGCGGCATTCGCACCGTGGATTCAGAGCGGGTCGTTGCCGGTGCGCTTCTACGACTGCGCCAGTGGTAGCCTGCTGGCCACCCTGACGTCTCCTCCATTCACCGCACAACCGCTGCCGAGCGGGCCCGATCTGGCGCAATGGTCGCCCGACGGCACGCACCTGCTGCTGTTTGATCCGCGGGTTGGCACGGTGGTGGTGTGGGGGCCGGCGCAACTGCCACGCTAGGAATTTGGCGAGGGGCGCTCGGGCTGGGCGGCGGCGGCGCGCGGTGGCATACGCGGCGGACGCGGCCGGCGTGGCACGCGGGTGCCCAGCCAGTCGTCAGGTCCGTCACGATGACCCATGGTCCACGACCAGCGCCAGTGGTGCCCGCGCCAGCGCGCGATGGCGTCGGGGGCGATGGTCAGCACGGCGTAGCTGACAACCACCAGCAGCACGAAGAGCAACGCCAGCAGCAGCCACGGGCCAGCCCAGTAGGCGCCGGCCGCGATGGCCGCGCTCACCGCGAACGACACGATGAGCCGCGCGGCGGCGCGGCGTTGAAATGCGCGGAATGTGCGCATGATGAGCCTATGCCTTTCCGCCGCTCGCATCGGGCTGGTCATCCGCGTCGGGTTTGTCGCCGGGGTCGCCCGGGTCGGTGGGGCCCACGGTCTCACCGTCGCGAGCCGCCAGGTAGCGTAGCGTCTGCTCGCGCACGCGCTCCAGGGAGACACCCAGGCGCTGGAGCACGTCCGCGCCGATGCCCTGCCCTTCGCGTACCAGGCCGAGCAACAGATGTTCACTACGGAGGACCGGGTGCTTCAGTTGGCGCGCCTCCTCCACCGCCAGTTGGATGACCGTTCTGGCGCGTGGCGTGGGTCCGAACTCGCCGGGCATAAAGTTCTCGGCGCGCCCAACGATCGCTTCAACCTGATCGCGCGCGGCATCCAGCTCGACACCCAGGCTGGCGAGCACCTGCGCCGCCACACCTCGCGGCTCGCGGAGCATCCCCAGCAGCAGATGTTCGGTCCCCATATAGGCGTGATTGAAGCGCTGCGCTTCCTCGTGCGCGAGGTGCATCACGTCGCGCACACCGGTCATGTCGATGCGCGGCGCGTCTGATGGCTCCGGCGACTCCGGCGGATTCGACTCAGACAGCGGCGCGGCGGTCCTCTTGGGCGCATCGAGATCTTGGGTGTGAGTCTCCGCCAGATAGCGCAGCGTCTCTTCGCGCACAGCGTCGAGGCGCACGCCCAGGCTCGCCAGCACACCGGCGGCGATGCCCTCACCCTCGCGAATCAACCCCAACAACAGGTGCTCGGTGCCGATGTAGTGGTGATCGAGTCGGTGCGCTTCATCCACCGCCAGCTCGATGACCTTCTTAGCGCGTGGGGTGAGCCCAACCTCGCCGAGCACGATGCGGTCACCGCGCCCGATGATGAATGCAACGGCGCGGCGCACCGCTTCCAGCTCGACGCCCAAGTTCGAGAGCACCTTGGCCGCCAGCCCGTCTTGCTCGCGGATCAGGCCGAGCAGCAGATGCTCGGTGCCGATATAGTTATGGTTGAAGCGCTGGGCCTCTTCCTGCGCAAAGCTCAGGACGCGGCGCGCGCGCTCGGTAAAGCGCTCGAAACGGTCACGGTGTGTCATGTTCGTATACCTCACCTGTCCTGGTCCCGCCAGCGCCGCGCGCCAGGGCCGGCGCCACCAAGCTTGAAAGAGCCCAGGTGGATCAAGTGGTCCAGAGCGCCGGCGCGGCCGTGGCGCGGCATGGGGCCGCGGGCGTGGGCGGGCGATGCGCGCGGCGTGCTCGCGCGGCAGGCTCAGCGCCCAATCGACCAGGGTCGCCAGCCACACGCCCAGCACGCCGCGCAGCCCGCGACAGCGCGCGGCCTCGCGGCAGGCGTCGCCAAAGACCTGCGCCATGTCGGCGCCCCACGCGCGCTGGAACGCGTCCGGATAGACCCGCAGCAGCAGGCGGTAGACCAGCAGCGCGAGCGCGATGAGCCGCCGGTGGCGGCGTCCGCGGCGATCCATCAGACGCCTCCCCCCGCCGGCTGTGGCTCGCGCTCGGGGAGCAGGCGCCTGGCCCGCGCCACGCTCACCAACCGCTCCAGGCGCCGCGCCTCGGCTTCGGCCACGCGCTGGCCGAAGGAGGTCAGGCGGTAGTAGCGCCGCCGCTGGTCATCCAGCGTGGGATCGGGCCGCTCGTCTGACTGCGCGATCAGGCCGTCCTCCAGCATGCGCTTGATCGAGCCATACAGCGTGCCCGGACCCATGCGCACCGTGCCGCCCGCGCGCGCGGCCACCTCGCGCATGATGCCATAGCCGTGCCGCTCGCCCTCGCTGAGCGCCAGCAGGATGTGGAACACCGCGGGTGTCAGCGGCAGCAGTGCCTCGGCGTCTGGTGCGTTCTGGTCCATTGCTCCCCTTCCCTCCGCCTCGGCTGAGCGCATATCCGTGTTCGATGCATCCGCGTCGGCTATATCGTCTGCGGATAGAGTAGCGCGCGGTGGCGGCGGTTGTCAAGGGTGGGACCGCGCTGATCGGTCTGGCGCGATACTCCGTCAGATGGGCGCACCGGCACGGGTCCGCCGATGGCGCGTAAACGGATACGCCGCAGGTAGACGAGAAGACACAGCCGCTAGATCCATAATTCTCAGCGCAGAGTTCATCAGCGCGCCAGCCGCGCGCGAAAGAGCTGTACAAACGCATCAAACGTGATGCTGCGATTTACTACCTGCTCCAGCCATTCTCCCAACTGGACGTCATTGAGGGTCACGTCGATTTCGAAATACCCATTGCTTTGCAAGAACGTCATGCCGGAAACGTAGCCAGTCCTCTTGTTGCCGTCAACAAAGGGATGATTGAGCGCAATGCTGACCATATAGATGGCCGCCTGGGTGACCAGATCAGCGCCCTCATAGTAGGCGGCAGTCCGGGGCCGCTGGATCGCACCCTCCAACATTCCACGCTCGCGAAGCAGCGCAGATGTTTGTCCTGCCCGGCGCAAGATTTCGCGGTTGAACGTGAGAACTTCACCGGCAGTCAGGTAGATGACCGGCTGCGTGCCCGCCATGAACTACTTATTCCGCAGGTAGTCGAG
>DASYGC010000510.1:0-9264 GCA_036000225.1 Ktedonobacterales bacterium
TCACCCAGGTGGAAATCTATCGGCACCACACGACCGGTGAGCAGGGGATGACGCGCCTGGATGAAGCGCAGGTGGCCGTCGCCGTTCACCGCGGGTTCGCTGGCGCGCAACTCGCCAGCATAGCGCGCCTTGGCCAACTGCAGATCGATCTCCGCCAGCAGCTCGACGGCGAGCGTCACGTAGGGCGCATCCTGGGCCACCAGCCCCGCGAGTTCGGCCAGAATGCGATCGATCTCCTCGCGTTCGGCCAGTTGCAGTTCACGCAGCCGGTTATTCAGCTCGACAATGACGAGCGGCTCGACGAAGATGGTGGCGCCGCTGCCCGATTGATCGTGGACGATGCCCCGTACCTGACCACGAGCCTCGGCACGCACGGGCAGCACGTAGCGATCGGAGCGCATGGTGATGATCGGCTCCTGCAGGGCGGTGCGATACTCGCTCACCAGCGTTTGCAACCGATCCTGCAGGCGCTGCTGGGCGGCGCGGATATCCGCGCGCAGTTTGCGCAGCGCGGGTGAGGCGGAATCCAGGACTTCGCCCTCCTCGCTGATGCACTCCTCGATCCGGTGCTCCAGGGCGGGACGCGTGGGCATATCGGCGGCCAGCGCCTTGAGCAGCGGAAAGGCGCCATCGAGCCGGCTGATGGCTCGGGCCACATGGGTTGCGGCGCGTAGCGTGGTGAGCACCTCGCGGAGCTCGGAGGGCGAGAGCAGCGCGCCGCGCGCGGCAGCCGCGGCGTGGGGGCGCACATCGCGCGCGCCGCGTACGCCGATATCGGGGCGCAGATCCATCAAGCGGCGCGCTTCGGAGGTAAACGCCAGCCGCTCGCGCACCTCGCGCAGGGTCACGGCGGGGCGCAGCGCCAGCGCCAGTGCTTTGCTGGCCGAGAACGCGGCTTCGCGTGCCAGGCGTTCGAGCACCTTGGGATATTCGAGGGTTGTCAGACTTTTATCGTGCATCTCGCTACTCTATACGTCGGTTCACGCCGCGAACTCACGCCCCGGACCTCCGATGGCGCGCGTTGGCGCGGTCGGGCGAGTGGGCAACCACTGTATTGTAGCGCCTGCCAGGGGTGCGGGCAACCTGGAGTGCTGGGCTGCTGGGCTTCCGCCCGAGGCGCGATGCGCCGATGAGACGAACGAGCGTTTCACCGAAACCGCGCGCCGCCCTGGCATCTCACGCCGCGGACGGGTTAGCCGCGCACCTCGCTGGCTGGTGGCTTGATGCCAATCGTGAGGTACACGACCCACTTGCGCGAGCAGTCGCGCTCGGTCTTGCGCCGCAGGCCAGCGGCTTCCAGCGGGATCGCATCCGGGCGTGGCGACAGCTCATCGGTCCAGATCGCGTTGGGCGGCATGTGCGCGCCAGATGTCGGGCGAACCGCGAGCCGGTGCCCATACGCCAGCGCCTGGAAGAGCGCGAACGGCGCCAGCAAGACGGTGGCCGGCAGCAAGGTCGCCCCCTCAACAACGATCAGCCGTCCGCCAGGGCGCAGCACGCGGGCGATCTCCTCAATCGAGCGCGCGCTGTAGATATAGTCAGTGGGAAAGGTGCTGACGACGGTGTCGAAGGCGGCATCCGCAAAGGGTAGGGCTTGCACTCGCGCGCGCAGGACTTGCGCGTCGCGGTTGGCGAGGCCCCGCCGGTGCAGCTCGGCGCGTGTCGCGGCGACCATCTGGGGCGAGGCATCGACGGCGCGACAGTGATAGCCGGCGGCCACCATCTCGGCAAACAGCGTGCCAATGCCTGAGCCAATCTCCAGCACCTCCAGGCCGGTGATGCGGTTGAGCACGCGGCGTTGCCAGACACGCCACTGGCCCGCGAAGGGAATGGTACTGGCCAGCCAGTAGAGCGTGCGGCTGCGATAGAGCGTGCCAAACGCGGCGCTCAGCAGACTCGCACGCAGAATGGCGGCGCGCGCGGGGAGCACCGGGTCCGCGCGGTCGGGCATGCCGTCGCTCCAGTCCTGGCCGCCAGGCGGCCCCCACGCGGCCGGCATGGGAGCGCGATACGTGAGGGGCACCCGCGACCGGGTGCCCCTCACCAAACGGCGGAACGGTCGCACCCGCCTGAGCTAGCGCGTTGCCGCGGCCACCTCATCGCGGGTGAGCAACTCGTCCACGATGCCGTACGCCACCGCGGATTCGGCGGTCATATAGAAATTGCGATCCGAATCCTGTTTGATGCGGTCCATGGTCTGGCCGGTGTGCTTGACCAGGATGTCGTTCAAGGCGGTGCGAATGCGGGTGATCTCGCGCGCCTGGATCTCAATATCCGTGGCCTGGCCCTCGGCGCCGCCCAGCGGCTGGTGAATCAGCACGGTCGAGTGCGGCAGGGCATAGCGCTTGCCTTTGGTGCCCGCGGCGAGCAGCACGGCGCCCATGCTCATCGCCATGCCCATGCAGACGGTAGCCACATCTGGCTTGAGATACTGCATCGTGTCATAGATGGCCAGGCCGGCATAGACGCTGCCACCGGGGCTGTTGATGTACATCCAGATATCTTTGTTGGCATCGTCGCTCTGCAGGAAGAGCAACTGCGCAACCGTCAGGTTGGCCACGGTATCATCGATCGGCGTCCCGATGAAGATGATGCGTTCCTTGAGCAGCCGGGAGAAGATATCGGAATACCGCTCGCCACGCGCGGTTGATTCGAGCACGTTCGGCACGACCAGACCGCTCGGCGTGGAGATGGGACGCGCACCAGCCTGCCAGGTGAGGGAGTGCGGATCAAAGGGGGATGGCATACAGGCGCTCCTTATGTGTGCGGCCGCATACGACGTGCGAGCGACCAGATGACGAGTGGATCGACGATAGTGAGGACAGGTAGACGATGCTGCTGCTGGTTGCGGTATCTTAACGATAGCCCACCGGTCGGCGCGCTGTCAACCCAGGGAGAGACCGGCGTCAGGGCGCTCCATCGCGCGCCGCCGGATCGTCCGGCGCGGGAGGCGCGGATGCACCAGCGGGCTGAGCTTGCGGGGGGGGAGCAGCCGCGGCGGTAGGCGCGCTTTGCTGGAGCGGTGGCACGGACGGACTCGCTGGCGCGGCATCGTCCAGATCGCGCGATAGCGCGCGCAGGAACCGCCCCACGCGACTCCACCGATGGGGAAATGCCTCGGCCCAGAAGCGTTCCGCGCCGGCGCGTCCAAACGCGACGACGGTGTACGAGCGGCCAGCGTGCGCATATTCCAGCCGGGTGAGCGGGAGGCGCAGCAACGTCAGGCTACGCGCGATGATGTGGCGTTCACCAGCAGCCGGCCCGGCTGGCTCAGCCGGAAGCGGCGTCGGTGACGTGCCGGCCCAGCCGAACGCGATGGCCGCCTGCCAGATGTCGTCCGGTACGTCGGACGGCCTGGCATCGGCGGTCGCGCGCTCCAGTGGTCCATGCCAGACCTGCTCGCCCGTACCACGGGTGAGGACATCAACTGGGGCCCAGGCGCTGATGCGCTCATCCACGGGCAGTGTGCGCGCCTGCGCGCGGGTATCGAAACGCCGCACCACCTCGCGATGGTGCACGACGCGACCGGTGCCCCTGCAACTGGCGCACTCGCTCTGGCCGGATCCCGCGCAGGTGGCGCAGGCGCGCCGGCCAGCCTCACAATCGCAGGGCCGCGTGCCATCGTCGCAATCGGGACATGGTATCCCGTCCACCAGGCCTTCAGTCGAAGCCCCCCGATAGTGAGCGGGAGGCGGCGGCACTCCCAGGTCCAGACGCAGGCGTTCGCGTAGGCCGGCGATGCGTTCGCCCGCCTCGCCCAGCAGCTTCTCCGCATGATCCGCCAGGTGGTGCGGGGCGATGAGGCTTTCTGACAGCGTCCCCGAGTCGCTGATACGACCCCGGCCGCGACAGCGGCCGCAGACCACGCGCGCGCGGCCATGACAGCGCGGACACACATGCGTCCCCTGGCCGGCACACTCGTGGCAGGTGGTGTTGCCGCGTCCGTCACAGGTGTGGCACCGATCGATGCTGCCGGTGCCAGGAAGGCGTTCGCGTTGTTCGCCGGAGATGATGTCGGGGGTCACGGGAAAGGTGTATTCCCAGAGGGGACGCACGGGCTGGGCCTGCGGTGGGTCCGTACCGAGGTATGGCTCGCTGCGCGCTTCGAGCAGGCGTGTTTCGCCGCGCTCGCGCGCCTCGGCGCGCCAGATGAACGCATCTTCGATCGCATGCACGGCAATGCCCGCGGAGAGTTCGGGATCGACCAGGAAGTCGATATCGGCCCAGCGCCGGGCGAGCACACGCGCACGCTCGCCCGCGGAGACCGGCACGAGCGTACTTTGCGACGGGACCATCGCGCTCGCCTCCCAGTGGGTGCTGGCGCGCTCCATCACGCGGCGCACGCGATCGCCCAGACCGCCGACGCGCTCGCGCAACTGGGCCAGCGCCTCGCGCGCCTGGCGTTCGAGCTCGTCGGCGCTCGGCAAATTGGGTCTGGAGGCATCATGGCGCCTACCATGGAAATCGTCGCCCACGATCGATCCTCCCTCTATGGATGCGGCCTTGTGTTGGTCAGTCATTAACCCAGTGATGCGGCCAGTCATGACCATGCGTTCGGTTAGTGGTGTGTCTCTGGCAGGTCCCACATGCTGGGTGGGGGGTGCGCAGATGGCGTTTTCGTACCATGATGTGTACGCCGCATGGGCCGGCGCGGTTGCGGCGGCATCGGTGGCGGCGGGGCGAACGCGAACGCCTGATCGGCGCTCGCGCGCGAGACCACTTCCGCCTCAAAGAGCGATGCGCGTACCACCGCGTGGCCGGTGGCCCAGACCAGCGCCTCCACCGCGGACTCCGGCAGGTCAGTCGCACCCACAGCGGGTACGAGCGCGCGCAGGCGCTGACCCACCTCACCCAGACTGAGAGGAGCGCCGGCGGCAGGCGTGGTGGCCGCGACCACCCATCCACTCACCGCGGCGCGGACACGCTCCAGCCACGCTGCCGTCATGAGGCCGACGCCCTCAACCTGTACGAGCGGCGGGAGCCCATCCGAGCTTGCCGCGTCCAGCACATCGCCGGCCAGCTGAGCGATCTCGGTCGTGCCAAAGGCATGCAGCAGGGTGCCACATTCGACCCAGGGCACGAAGCCACGCCGCTCGATCGTGGCGACTACCGGCTTGAGCCGCACCGATGCGCGGCGGGCGGCGAAATCGTCGAAGCGCGCGCACAGCAGCATGATGAGTTGATGGGCGCTGACGTGGCCCGTGAACCAGAGGAAGGGAAACAGGGCTTCGATGGGCCCGAGCTCGGCGCGCGCGTCTTCGGGTGCGGCGACGATCAGAGCGGTATGTCCCGCCAGCGCGGCGAGCTTGCGCCGTTTGCGCTCACGGTAGTCAGGCGTCCAGAAGCCAGCGACTTCGAGATAGACCCGCTGGCCAGCGCGGGTGAGGGCGAAGTCGGGAATGAGAATGATGTTCGCGGCCAGAATTGGCTCTGGCTCGCGTTCGATACGCCAGCCGAAGGTCGCGCCGGCGCGGGCGAGCGCGGTGAATTCGTCGTAGAGGTGACTTTCGAGGGCGCTATCGAACAGGGGGTCGCTTGCGGGTGGGTCAGTGGGTGGGTCAGCGGGCGTTGCCGGCACGGCCGCGCCTTCGAGCACTGCCAGCAGGTTTTCGTCCAGAGTGAAGCGCATGGACGTGCCATGGAATACGACGATGGCTTCGCCGCGCAGGCCATTGGCGGCGCTCACTGCCGCACGGCGCGGCGTGCCGGCTGGTGGAGCGTGCTCTGGCTGGCGGTGGTAGCCAAGCCAGGCGCGACAGAGCCGCGCCAGCCGTTCGCCATATTGATTGGGCGCGCCAAACAGTTCCTGAGGGCCATACAGCGTCACGCGCAGCGCGCGATCCCTGAAAGCGGTGTTGTCGAGCACGCACGCTGGCGCGGCATCCGCCGCGTAGGTGCCCACCGGCTCGGCCACGCGGGCGAGCGTTGCCAGTGAGGCAACGGATGGCCGCGCCAGATCCTCCGACTCCTCCGGCTCCTCTGGCGCGGCGGCGAAGGCGACATCGTAATACACGCCCAGGCGGCGGGCCAGGTAGCAGAGTTGCTTCAGCACGGTGCCCAGGCTGAGGCCCTGTGCGGCGGCAAGTGTGGGTGGCAATTGCCATTCGATTGACGAGGCATTGTTCAGCAGCGCCTCAACCGCGCGCTGATTGTAGCGCGCGCTCACCACGGCGGGCGTGGGCACCGCGGGCGACGTGCGCTCCAGACGGGCACGCTCCTCGCTATCCAGCACGAGCAGCGCATCGAGGGTGGCACGCCGTACGCCCAGGCGCGCCGCGAAGTCATCCAGCGCCGTCGCGCGCTCATCGCGCGCAAGATAGCCGTGATGAGCGGCATTCACGTGGTCGTACAGGGCCAGACGCAACTGGCCGGGTGAGGTGATTTCCCGGTCGCGCAGCGCCTGGGCCTCTTGCGGATCGGCGGGGCCGGGCCACAGCGGGGCTGCCCAGGTATAGTCCTCGGCCAGCACCATGACCAGGCAGCGTGCGAGGCGGTAGTCGCCGATCAACTCGGCGGGTCGGTCGCTGGGGAACGCGGCGCGGTCCTGGCCCAGCAACGACTCGTGCAGGCCGATCAAGGCCGCGATTTCGGACTGCGACTCGCCAGGGCGCAGCAGCGATGGCACGAGAAAGATCGCGCCACCACGCCGCACAATGCGCTTCTTGAGGTCGTCCAGATTGAGTCGCACGCGGCAACTACCTCTCCAGGGTGCGGTGTCCACGGCGGTCCGCGACATCCTCGTCGGTGGTATCCAGCGTGACCAACTCGTAGAGCACGGCGCGCGCCGCCTTGGGGCGCAGGATGCGCCCCAGCCGCTGGACATACTCGCGACGCGTGGCATTGCCACTGATGATGATGGCAACCCGGCAGTCGGGGATATCAACGCCCTCATTCAGCACACGGCCAGACACCAGCTTCGAGTACTGGCCGGAATGAAAGCGCTCGAGTATCAGCCGGCGCTCCTCAGCGGCAGTCTTGTAGGTGATGCAGGGCAGGCAGAAGCGGCGGCTGACCTCCACGACCAGCGTATTGTATTCACTGAAGACCAGCACCCGCTCCTGCTGATGTCGGGCAAACAGTTCCTCGAGCAGCACGAGCTTGGCCGGAGCACTCAGCGCCAGCGCGCGCGCCTCACGCCAGGCGAGCATCGCCGTGCGCGCGGCGGGATCGCGGGCGCTGGCCCAGAGGATCTTGCGCTGAAAGTCCTGTGGCGAGCGGATGCTGAGATGGCGCTGGCGAATGAACTCATGGTACACGGCGCGTGCCTGGTCGTAGCGCTCCCGTTCGTCCGGCGTCAGGACGACCGGCAGACGCTCGACATCATAGGCGGCGAGGTAGCGCTCGGCGGTCAGATCCTCGGGTTCGCGGCGATAGACCTCCGGCCCCACGAGCCGCGCCAGCGCGAGATGTTCCTGGTCGGCGCGCTCGGGAGTGGCGCTGAGGCCCAGGCGCCGTGGGGTGAACGCGCCTTCGGCGATCCGGCGGTAGGTCGGTGCGGGCAGATGGTGGCACTCGTCGAAGATCAGCAGGCCAAAGCGATTGAGCAGTTGCGGGTAGAGGGTGGCAGACTCATAGGTGATGATGGTGATGGGCAGGAGCGCGTGCTCGCCGCCGCCGATCACGCCAATCTCCGTCGCGGGCAACGCCAGCGCCTGGGCCAGCGCCGCACGCCACTGCGCCAGTAAGTCAATCGTGGGCACCACCACCAGCGCCCACAGCCCCGTTTCGGCGATGGCCAGCGCGCCTACCAGCGTCTTGCCTGATCCGGTGGGCAGCACGACCACCCCGCGACTGCCTTCGGCCCGCCACGCGACCAGAGCCGCTTGCTGGTAGGGCCGGGGAGCGAGCGACACCTGGAGTGGCGCCGGCAGCGCGGGCAGTTCTTCAAACGCGACGCGCAGCGGAAAGGCGGCCGCGGCGAGCAGCGCCGCTTTGATGGCGGCGAAATGGAGCGGCAGCGCGCGCAGCGCGCGTAGACGCGCGTCGTAGGCGACGAATTGGTCCAGTTCCGCTGCCGCCACGGTGCCCACGAGCGCGTGCAAGAGCGTCTGTGGCGGGTGCGCGCGCAGGTCGGGTGGCGGGATGATGATGAGGTCGTTGCGGCGCAACTCCAGCTGAGTGCTCGGGGCTGGCGGGGCCGGCGAGCCAGATGGTCGCGCGGGGTCGTTGCTCACATGGTGGGCTTTCTAGCGGAGCGTCCGGTCAGCCGGGTGCATCCATTCACAGGTAGCGCGGTGGAAGGAGAAGCTGTTGACACGATACGTCACATCCGGCTATTCCGGCACGACGCGACCAGAGTGGATATTTGGGCGTGACGCGTGGCACACTAGGGACGCGTCGTTCTGGGCATCGAGGTCCGACCAATCAGCGCTATTGCACACATGACCCGCGCGTCGCCTCATTCTGGCACACCACAACCGGCTCGAACGCATTGGCTTCGAGTGGTTTGCTGCGTTCTGCCAGCGGCAAGGCACGGACCTATTGATTGTGAATGGGGATACGCTCTCTCCAGAGCAAGAGTTGGTGCAAGACCTGCTCTCCATTGTTCAGCTCCTTAGCGCCCGGCTCTATGGGATGCGTTCCTATCGGAAGGTGATGCGCGATGCTGCTCTGCAAATGGATCAGGCTCCAGGTGAGTGAGCCAGATGCTACGGCCCTGGAGTTCATGCAGGGCAAGTGTCGTGGGCTGTACAACTGGTGGGTGATGCGCCTGCGCGACGGGGAACACTGGCCGGGGTGGACCGAGGCCAAGGCCACGTTGCAAGCCAGCAAAGACCATGATCCCGAACTGCGCTTCGTCTACAGCAAGCTCTTGCAGGAAGTGTACTTCCGGCTCGACAACGCCATGCAGGCGTTCTTCCGACGCGCAAAGGCCGGTGGTGACGAGAAACCGTGGTTTCCTCGGGTGCGGTCCAGGCACGCCTTCTTCACGCTCTGCTATCCGGCGATGTATGTCAAGATGGATGGCGATCACCTGATTCTGCCCACTGGCGGTGGCGGCAAGACGGGCATGGCAAAGCTTTTCCCCAACATCATTACTCGGCTTACGGAATCCGCGCCCACCACATATCGGGAAGTGGCGGTCTCGCGCGATGCACGTGGTCACTACTACGCCTCGTTCGTAGCAGAAGTGCCGGAGGCGTCCCATCGTGACGGCGGCGAAGTGGTGGCTTTCGACCTGGGCATCAAGACATTGGCCACTGGCGCGAACGAGCAGGGACGCATCTATCACATCGGCGGCTTCAAAGGCCACCAGTGGTACAA
>DASYGC010000511.1:0-4776 GCA_036000225.1 Ktedonobacterales bacterium
GCCGGGAGTCTGGGCGCCGATGTCGTCATCCGCGCCTTCGTCATCTTTGCCGTGCTGGCGCTGCTGGCGCTGCTCTGGGCCACGCAGTCGATCCGCAAGGCGGCGATGTGAGCGGCGCGCCACCGGCGACCCACGCCTGCGCGCGAGAGCCTATCAGCACGTCATCCAAATGGACCTGCCGGGTTACGCGGTCCAGACCTCGCGCGATATCCAGAGTCTGAAGGCGCGGCTGGCGGGTGACGATCCGACGAGGCTGGACGTGGTGAGCCATGGGCAGATGCGCGTGACGGGGTGGCAGAGGCAACGCAACGGCGCCATCGTGTATCCTATTGCCAGAGGGGACTTACATGGAGCTGCCACCAGACTTGCGCGCCGCGCTCGACGACGAGCTGGAGTCGCTGCCGGCCCGGCGATTGGCGGCGCTGGCCGCCAATCTGTCGCAACGCTATCGCACCGGCGCGCCCGCCAGCGGTGGGCGCTTCGCGCGCTCGCGCGAGGAGGTCGCGGCCTATGCGGCGGTGCGACTGCCGGCCACGTTTGGCGGAGTGTTCGCGGCGCTCACGCAGGTGCGAGGGCGCCTGCCAGAGTGGGCACCGCGATCGTGCCTGGATGTGGGGGCGGGCCCCGGCACGGGGATGTGGGCGGCAAGCGCCATCTGGCCGGAATTAGAGCGTATCACGCTGATCGAGCGCGAGCCGGAGATGCGCGCGTTGGGCCAGCGACTGGCGCGTGTGGCGCCGCTGGGCGCGATGGCGCACGCCCGGTGGCGCGCTAACGACCTGAACGCCACCTGGGAGGCCGAACCTCATGATCTGGTGCTGGCGGCCTACGTGCTGGGGGAGATGCCCGACGCGCAGCGAGAGCGGCTCGTCGGTGCGCTCTGGGAGCGCGCGTGTGGCATGCTGGTGATCGTCGAGCCGGGAACGCCGGCTGGATTCGCGCGGGTGCGCCAGGCGCGCGATCAGCTGCTCGCCGCGGGCGCCGCCGCGATCGCGCCGTGCCCGCACGATGGGTCATGCCCCATGGCGGAGGGCAATTGGTGCCATTTCGCGCAACGCGTCGCACGCTCGCGGCTGCACCGGCAGGTCAAGGGTGGCGAGCTGTCGTATGAGGATGAGAAGTTCGCCTTTGTGGGTGTGGCGCGCATGCGCGGGACGGCAATCGAAGGGCGCGTGATCCGCCATCCCCAGGTGCGACCGGGGCACATCACGATCGAGCTGTGCACGCCGCGAGGATTGACGAGCACGGTCGTCACGCGCAAGGATCGCGCGCGCTTTCGGCAGGCGCGCGCTCTGCGTTGGGGCTCGGCGGTGCCAGCCCGCGAAGGACCAGACGTGGAGGAGCAGACCACACGCGAGACGTGATAGATTCAGCGGAAGGCTGGCACGGGGTGCCACAGGCGAGCGTCAACTGGCGCTGGCCGATCAGCACAGAACATCACGAAGGGGACCGACATGCGGTTGATTGGAGCGGGATTCGGACGGACGGGGACGTTTTCGCTGAAGACGGCGCTGGAACAACTGGGATTTGATCCGTGCTATCACATGGCCGAGGTCTTCGATAAGCCGCGGCACAACGCGCTGTGGCGCATGGCGGCCGCGGGCCAGCCGGTGGATTGGGATGAGTTGTTCGCTGGCTACCAGGCGGCGGTAGACTGGCCGGCCTGTGCGTTCTACGCGCAACTGATGGAATACGCTCCTGATGCGCCGGTGCTGCTCTCGGTGCGCGACCCCGAGCAATGGTACACCAGCGTCATGAACACGATCTACCAGCGCACCGGTCCGGCGCCGGTCGAAGACGAACACGGTCAGATGATCCGCGCGTTGATCTGGGAGAACACCTTTCACGGCCGGTTCGAGGATAAACCCTATGCCATTTCCATCTTCGAGCGGCACATCGCGGAGGTCAAGGCCCGCGTGCCGGCCGGGCGGCTGCTGGTCTACAATGTGCAGGAGGGCTGGGAGCCGTTGTGCCGCTTCCTGGGGGTGCCGGTGCCCGCGGACACTCCGTTCCCCCGACTGAATGATACGCGCGAGTTCCAGGCCAGGGTGCGGGCGGGGAAACAGCTGGGGCAGCCCACAAAGGAGTAGATGCCTCGCTCAGCGCGTATCGATCGGCCCTGAGCGACAAAATGTGAACTACCTCATGGACTTTTGCTCTTGCTCACAGTACACTTGCCCCCAAGCGGTGCTTACTTGAAGCACCATCATGGGGAGCGTCGCGCCCTTCACCGGTGCGACGCAAAGGAGCGAGCGGCATGGCACAGTCCTTATCGAGACTCATCCGGCCCGCGTTGCTGCTGATCGCCGTACTGATCATACTGGGCTGCGGCAGCACGTCGACGGTGGTGGTCGGCGGGGCAACGAGTACACCCACCATCGCGACGGCCACCGCGACGCCGCTGCCAACGGCGACGCCCACACCAGGGCATATGCTCGTCACCATTTCTCCAATTCTCAACTGCTCCGGCACATGCACTCCCTACGTCTGTCATACTGGCACGACATGCAACGAGCATGGCATCTGCACCGCCAGCTCGTGGCCGACGTTCACCATCAGCAACAGCGGCGGACTATCGGTAACCTGGAACGCCTCCGTGGGCGCCACGGGCTCCGGAACCCCAGTCACCGGCTGGACCATCTCACCGCCTGGAGCCGCTACCGGATCTGGAACGCTGACGGGCACCCAGACGGCCAGTTTCACCCTCACCGATAATCCGAGCACTATGACAGGGTTTCCCAATTTGGTGATCACCGCTCCCGGGCAAACGGTAACCGTCACGCTAGGGTGCGCCAACGGCTGAGTAACCAGGCTCAGAGGCTGGCGACGAACGCGCGCAGCGACTGCGCCAGCTGGTCGGGCTGATCCAGCCAGGGCATGTGGCCGGCGGCGGGCAGAATGGCGAGCCGGGCGGCGGGCAGCAGGCGGGCCAGGTGTTCGGCTGCCCACGCCGGGCGCGGATCGGTCGCGCCGTGCAGGATCAGCGCGGGCACGCGCAAGGTGGCGAGCCGCGCGGGCATGGCTGGACTTTCGGCGAAGCGACGGCCATCGGCGCCGAGCGCCTCGTTGACCACGTAGTTCGGCAGCAGATCGCCGACGAAGAGCGTGCGCGCCAGCGCGCGTGCGTGCGCCCGATCGCTGAAATCCGCTGACCATTGCAGTTCGCAGCAGGCGCGGTCGAGTGCGGCATAGGCGGCGCCGGTGGCCAGTGCGCGGCGTGCTTTCAGCGCGGCCAGTTCGGCGCGCTCTCCCGGACTCAGGCGCGCGTCCCAGTTGGCGCGAAACTCGGCGTGCCAGCCGGGTTCGACGCCGGTGCCCGATAGATAGATCAGGCCGCGCGTCCGCTCAGGGTGGGTCAGCGCATAGGCCAGCGCGAGCGTCGCGCCCCATGAGTGGCCGCCCACCATCCATGCGGGCAGGCGCCAGTGCGCCCGTAGCGCCTCCAGGTCGGCCACCGCGGTGGCCACGTCATAGGGCGGTCCGCCAGAGGAGCGGCCACAAGCGCGCTGGTCGTAACGGTACACGGTGCTGCTGTCGTCGAGCATCCGCGCGACCGGCGCGAGGTAGTCCCACAGCCCCGGGCCACCATGGCAGAGCACCAGGGCAGGACCGCTGCCCTGGCGCGCCGTCCAGAGGCTCGCGCCAGGAACGGCAATCGCTTCCAGATGCTCGTCCATATGTGTCGTCTCTTTGCATGGCGGTGCGTCTGAGCGGGATTTAGATATCTCGCCTTACCCATCAACTCCCGTGGTCGTCTCCGCCGGCAGGCCCGCGGCCTGCCAGCCGGGCAGACCGCCATCCAGCGCGCGCGCCTGGAGGCCATGCTCCGCGAGCAGCAGCGCCGCGCGCTCGCCGCGTGAGCTGCCGCGATGGGCCATCATACAATAGGTGACCAGCAGCCGGTCGCGTGGCAGTTCGGCGAGCCGCTCGGCCAGTTGATCGAGCGGGATGTTGCGCGCTCCCTGGACATGGGCGCGGGCGTACTCATCCGGCTCGCGCACGTCGATCAGCAGCGGCGCGGAGGCGGTGCCCTGGGCCGCGTGGACTTCGTGCGGCGCGATCAGCTCGGCCTCGCGCACGCCGGCGATCAGCGCCTGGAAGACGGGATCGGCGCGCAGAGAGGCAAAGTCGGTATCATGTTTGGCATGCAGCGCCAGCGCGGGCCGCAGCGTCAGCGCCGCGCGCAGAGTGGACAGCGCCGTGGCGGACTGGCCAGCGAGCGCGTAGCGGCAGGCCAGATCGTAGCGCACGTTGGCCCGATCGTCGTTCGCGGCGCCCGCCTGGTCCAATCCGCGCATCAGGGTCTCCTGCGTCGTGATTTGCGCTTGCTCCAGACGCGCCAGCCGGAGGGCGTCGTCGCGCTGGCGTGCCAGCCAGATCAGGTGGGTGAAGGCGTGCCAGACGCCGTTGCCCAGGGTTTCGGGCCAGACGGGGCCGTCCAGGGTGGGGAAGCGCCGGGGGTCGGTCAACTCCGCCTCGGAGAGGTGCTCCACCTGGGCCACCAGGCCAGCATAGGCGGCCTCGGCGCAGGCGGCGACCTGCTGCCAGGTCTGCCGCTGGTAGTGCGGGTAGGTTTCGGCGTTCAGCCGCTCGACCGCTTCCATGTCGTTCCAGCGCGGCGTGGGCGCGCCGCGCAGCGCGCTGGCGATCTTGCCGGTGTGGCGCTCTTTCCAGACCGCTATGTGCGCCACGACGTCTTTGGCCGACCAGTGATCGGCGATGCCGCTGGCGGCGCGCTCGGCATCGCTGAGACTGGCGAGCAGGTCTTGCTCTTCC
>DASYGC010000512.1:0-6943 GCA_036000225.1 Ktedonobacterales bacterium
TAGTACGTCGCGGCCCTGGGGATGTCGCCAACCTGCAGATGCATATGGCCGAGGCGTGTGCCCGCTGCCAGGCCCGACCAGGGTGCCATGGTCCGCGCGGCCTCATCCAGCAGACCGCGAATATCAACCGGGTCCGCGGCCATGCGCACCTGGCCATTCTCCCAGTGCCACTCGGAACGCGGCCGGTCGCGATAGACCTCGATGCCGTTGCCATCTGGGTCGGTAAGGTAGAGGGCTTCGCTGACCAGGTGGTCGCCCTGGCCCGGCAATTGGTTGCCCAACTCAAGCCAGTGGCGCAGCCAGCGGCCGAGATCGGCGCGGGTGGGCACGAGGATGGCAAAGTGGTAAAGGCCGGTGTAGCCGTACTGGTCGTGGGGGAAAGGGCGCGTGGCTGGCTCCTCGGTCAGCAGCAAGAGCGGCGCGCCGGCGACACCCAGGGTGGCGTGCGGTGCGTCACGCTGGAGGAGCGTGAAACCCAGTGAGTCGGTGTAATACGCAACCGAGCGATCCAAAGAGGCGACGGCCAGTGAGATGAGGCCAACCTGGGTGCCGGGGTCGATGGAGGCGGCGTTAGTGGGCTGCTGGCGCTGCGCTGGTGTGGTCATTAGGAAATGCTCCATTCGTAAGGATTGCGGGGCCGCAGGCGACTGACCCCGAGAGATCTGCCCCAACAATGCTATTGCTATATAATATGCAGTAGCTATATAATATATAGCATAAACCCGCGGCCGTGTCAAGAGTTGTGACGATCAACCTGACAGCAAATGGGAGGACGAGATTGGTGTGGCTCCGATGCGTGCGTGGTCGAGCGCGCGGTGTCAGGCAAAGGGAATGGGGTGAGGAGACCGCGCGATGAAGCACAATGGACAGTACGAGACGGTGCCGGAAGGGGCGAAAGCCTGTCCAGCCGTTGACGATGCGATGCGGGATGGCGGAGTTTCGCCGGCCGGCATATCGCCGCGGGGAGGCGAGAGCTTCTGTGGCGTCGCGGCGGCGGTGGCGATTCTAGGCGACGCGTGGACACTGTTGCTCGTGCGCGACCTGGCCCACGGACCGCGCCGCTTTGGCGAGCTTCAGTCCTCGACGGGCATGAGTCCACGCGTGTTGACCGACCGCCTGCGCGCGATGGGCGCGACGAGGCTCATCACTCGACGGATGTACACCGAGATTCCGCCGCGCGTGGAGTATACGCTGACGGAGAAGGGGCAGGACGCGGTGGCCGTGGTGGGGTCGCTGCGTGCCTATGGGGAGAAGTGGCTGCGTCCTGTATGAGGCCGCGTAAGGCACTCTGCGCCTGTCCACATCGTCCAGCAAGACGAGCGGTGTGATATACTGAGGTCGCATGGCAGACGAGAAAGCGAGATAGCTGTGCAACTCCCCGAACGGCCAGACTTCGACCAGGCATTGAAGCGACTGCTCCTGCACGCTCATGATGGCTTTCTCGGATTGATAGCGCCTCGTTTCACCTGGCATGGCGATCTCTCGCCGGTCTTGCCGGCATCCGCGCGTCAGGCGGACTTGGTGCGGCAGGTGCGACACCCGAGAGTGTCATTCAGGTCGCTGAGCGGATCGCGGATGCGCCATTGCCGCCACGGTTCACGACATTTTGGTGGAGGATGCCAGGACCGAAGGCAGGACCGAAGGCAAGATTGAGGATATTCTCAAAATCTTGGAAGTACGCTTCGGACCTGTGGGTCAGGATCTGCGCGATGCCGTGCAGCGCGTCGAGCCAGCGAATCTCGATGAATTGCTCGTGCGGACGGTGACTGAGACAATCGAGCAGATTCGCGCGCGACTGAGCCTGAATTGAAGACGCCACCTGGCCAGCGCGTTCTCGCGCCTGGCGCGCAGTTCCGTGCCGGCGAAGATCACCTTGCCGCTAGTCGGGCGGTCAATGCCCGTCAGCATGTTGAGCAGGGTGGACTTGCCGCTGCCCGACGGCCCATTGATGGCGAACAGGCTGTGTGGCGGAACGCTGAAGGTGACGTCATCGAGAATGGTCGTTCGCTGCGCTCGTGTCGTGATGTCGCGCGAGACATGCGCGATCTGAATCAGTGACCCGTGATACAGTGCATCGCCGCTGGTCTGACTTTTGCCTGAGATTGCCAAGGTCGTACTCCTGTCACTCGCGCCCGCTCGCGAACCAGACCAACCGGTTCCAGAACCGCCTCCCAGTGTCAGGAGTTGGGCGCCTCGTGTATCACATCAGAGTGTAGGCGGGGCCGGTGTCGAAAATGTGGCGATCCTGTGGCGATACCATGGAGGTCGCGTGCGCCGTATGCGTCGGTTTGGGCAGATTGCCTGACGGGGCACGGCGCTGCGGATAAAACGCGACGCGTTGTGGCCTGTGATACGCTTATTGGTGATACTCATCGCTGGCGAATGTCCCGGCGAGGACGTGCTCGACAGAACCGGGAGAGAGAACAGGACCAAGCGCCATGAGCACGCGGGACGCCTTCTTCGGCCCCAACGCGGCGTATGTGCTCGAATTGTACGAGCGTTATCAAAGAGACCCGACTGCGGTTGATCCGACGACACGGGCGTTTTTCGCGCGTAGCGCGCCGCCGGTGGACGCGGTGGACGCGGTGGATGGTGCGACACGTCCGATAACGAGCCCGGAGGGCGTACATCCGTACGCCCCTACGGAAGCAACCGATGCGCTCGGGGTTGGAGCGGCGGGTGCGATTAGCGGACGAGACATCGCGCGCATCGTCGCCGCGGCGCGGCTGGCCCGCGGCATCCGCGAGTATGGCCACCTTGGCGCGCACATCGACCCGCTGGGCGGCGCGCCCCCTGGCGATCCGATGCTCGATCCCACCACCCATGGGCTGAGCGATGCGGACCTCGCCAGCCTGCCCGCCAGCATTGTCTGGCCGGAGGCCGGCCCGGAGTCTGGCTCGTGTCTGGCGGCCATCGCGACGCTTCGTGGCATCTACTCTGGTCCGCTAGGATACGACTTCGACCATGTGCAGGACTTCGATGAGCGCGCCTGGCTGCGCGAGAGTGTCGAGTCGGGCGTGTATCGCGCGCCGCTGGACGCGGAGGCGCGACGCGCGCTGTTGCGCCGGTTGAGCGCGGTGGAAAGCTTCGAGCGCTTCCTGCACACGACCTTCCAGGGGCAGAAACGCTTCTCCATCGAGGGCACCGATCTGCTGGTGCCCATGCTCGACACGCTGATCCACGATGCGGCCAGAGCCGGCACACGCGAGGTGCTGCTAGGAATGGCGCACCGTGGAAGGCTCAACGTGCTGGCGCACATCCTGGAGAAGCCTTACGCGCGCATCTTCTCCGAATTTCATCACGCGCCCAACAAGGAACTGGTGCCCTCCGAAGGCTCGATGGGCATCAATTATGGCTGGACGGGCGACGTCAAGTATCACCTGGGCGCGCGGGCCACCGTCACCGAGGATAATCTGGTAACGGTGCGGCTGACGCTGGCGGATAATCCCAGCCACCTCGAGTTCGTCAACCCAGTGGTCGAGGGTTTCACGCGCGCCGCCCAGGAGCGCCGCGATCAACCCGGCACGCCGCAACAGAACACCGACCGCGCGCTGGCGGTCACCATCCACGGCGATGCCGCCTTCCCGGGTGAAGGGGTGGTCGCCGAGACGCTCAACCTCTCGCGGCTGCCCGGCTACCAGACAGGCGGCACCGTGCATCTGATTGTCAACAACCAGATCGGCTTCACCACCGGCGCGCGCGACGGCCGCTCTACGCTCTACGCTAGCGACCTGGCCAAGGGCTTCGAGATTCCGATCATCCACGTCAACGCCGACGACCCCGAGGCGTGCCTGGCGGCCACGCGCATCGCTCATGCCTATCGTCAGCGCTTCCATAAGGATTTCCTGGTCGACCTGGTGGGTTATCGGCGCTGGGGCCACAACGAGGGTGACGAGCCGAGTTTCACCCAGCCCGTGCTGTATGCCGCCATTGGAGCGCATCCGACGGCGCGGGCGCTCTACGCCGGGCGGCTCGCCGCCGACGGCGTCGTCCCGGTGGCGGCGGCCGATGCGCTGCTGAGCGAGGCGCAGGCGCGGTTGAAGGCCGCCTACGACGAGGTGACCGCCGGCCACATTGCCCCAGAGCAGGCGGCGCTCGAAGCGGCGCCGCCACTGGCCACCGCGAACACAGCGGTGCCGGCGGAGCGCCTGCGCGCGCTGAACGAGGCGCTGCTGGCGCGGCCCGACGGCTTTACCCCGCATCCCCGGCTGGAACGGCAACTCGCCCGTCGGCGCGAAGCCATCGAGCGCGCGGGAGGCATCGACTGGGGGCAGGCGGAGTCGCTGGCATTCGCCAGCATCCTGGCGGATGGGACCCCCATCCGCCTGACGGGGCAGGACAGCGAGCGGGGCACGTTCAGTCATCGGCATCTGGTCCTGCACGATCCACAGACGGGAGCGACCTATCAACCGCTGCAGGCGCTGCCACAGGCGCGAGCGGCTTGCGCCATCTACAACAGCCCACTTTCCGAGGCGGCGGCACTGGGCTTCGAGTATGGCTACAGCGTACACGCACCGGAAACGTTGACGCTGTGGGAGGCGCAGTTCGGCGACTTCGCCAACGCGGGGCAGGTGATCATTGATCAGTTTATCGCCGCCGCGCGCGCCAAGTGGCGCCAGCATCCCGCGCTGGTGTTGCTGCTGCCGCATGGCTACGAGGGCCAGGGTCCCGAGCATTCTAGCGCGCGTGTGGAACGCTACCTGCAACTGGCCGCCGAGGACAACCTGCGCATCGTCAACTGCACGACGGCGGCGCAATACTTTCACCTGCTGCGCGCACAGGCCGCCAGTCTTCCCTCGCTGGCGCTTCCCGGTGCGCGGCGTGGTGGGGAGGGTACCGCGCCGCGCCCGCTCGTGGTGCTGATGCCCAAGAGTTTGCTCCGCCATCCACGTGCGGGGTCCAGCCTGGACGAGCTGAGTCACGGGCACTTCCAGCCGGTGCTGAATGATCCCACTCTGGTTAATCGGCGCACGGCGGTGGAACGACTGATTTTGTGTAGTGGCAAGATCGCGGTGGAGCTTGCGGTCGAGCGCGAGGCGAGCGTCGAGGCCGACAGCGGGCGGGATCAGCCGGTGGGTCGCGTGGCGGTCGTGCGGATCGAGCAATTGTATCCGTTGCCAGTCACGGAGATTGAGGCGGTCATCGGGCGCTACCCAGGCCTGCGCGAGATCGTTTGGCTACAGGAGGAGCCGCGCAATATGGGCGCATGGAGCTACATGGCTCCGCGCCTGCGCCCGCTGCTCCCCGAACACGTCAGCATGAATTACATCGGACGCCCCGAGCGCGCCAGCACCGCCGAGGGCCTCGCCGATGCGCACACCCTGGAACAGGCGCGCATCGTACACGCGGCCTTCGCTGAAGTTGGTGCGCGTACGTGAGCCGCGGGCGACGGGAGGCAAGCGATGGCTATCGAGATCACGGTGCCGCAACTGGGCGAATCGCTGGTTGAGGCGACAGTTGGTCCCTGGCGCAAACACGAGGGCGAGGCGGTGGCCGCCGGTGAAGCGGTCGTCGAGCTGGAGACCGATAAGGTGAATCTGGAAGTCTCCGCGCCAGAGGCGGGTACGCTGGCGGCGATTCTCAAGCCGGAAGGCACGACAGTGACCATTGGGGAGGCGCTGGCGACGTTGACGCCGACCTCACCCTCAGCCCCTCTCCGCGTAGGAGAGGGGGGCCAGATCGCTGGCGCGAGTGCCGCGGGCGCGCGGCAGGTGGGTGCCAGTGGCGCGCCGGACGGTGGCGAGCACCCTGCACCTAGCGCACCAGCTTCTCACCAAACCGCTGGCCGCGACGCTACACCGCGAGGTGGTCAGGGAGTGGACGCGACGCCGCTGGCCCGGCGGCTGGCGAGCGATCATGGCATCGACCTGGGGGCGGTCAAGGGAACAGGACCCGGTGGGCGCGTGACGCACGAGGATGTCACCGCGATGATCGCCACGGCGCCTAATGGCGCCAGCGCCACTCCCGTCAGCGCCGATCACAGTGCACCCACCCCCACGAGTGCCACTCCCGCGAGTGCCACTCCCGCGAGTGCCACTCCCGCGCCCGCGCGCGATGTAGGGGCGTCCGGTGGACGCCCGCCTAGCGCGCCAGCGATCGGAGGGCCAGTCCCCGCGTCCACGCCCGCCAGCGCCGCGATCTCCGCGCCCAGAGCGCCAGCGATCGGAGGGCCGCCGTCGCCTACGGCACCTACTGCCTCAGCACCAGCGCCAACCGCCGCTGTCGCTGGCGCGGCGGGTGTGCCGGCGCCCCCGTCTCCGGCCCCTCCCGGCGCATCATTCGTGAATGGTCGTGACCGGAGAGGTCTGGGAGGGGATACCACAGCGCGCGAGGAACGCGTGCGCCTGTCGCGTCGCCGCCAGACCATTGCGCGCCGGCTGGTTGAGGCACAGCATGCGGCGGCGATGCTGACGACCTTCAACGAGGTGGATATGAGCGCCATCATGGACGTGCGCAAGCGGCGGCGCGACGGCTTCAAGGAACGCCATGGCGTGGGGTTGGGCTTCATGTCGTTCTTCACGCGCGCGGTGGTGGGCGCCCTCAAGGCGTACCCACGCCTCAATGCCGAGTTGCAAGGCGACGAGATGGTGCTCAAACATTACTACGACATCGGCATCGCGGTCTCCACCGACGAGGGGCTGGTCGTTCCCGTCGTGCGCGACGCCGATCGGCTGACCTTCGCCGACATCGAGCGGCAGATCGCCGCGCTGGCCGAGAAGGCGCGCAACCGAACGTTGAGCCTTGACGATCTGCGAGGCGGCACCTTCACCATCACCAACGGCGGCGTCTTTGGCTCGCTGCTCTCGACGCCGATCCTGAACGGTCCGCAGGTGGGCATCCTCGGCATGCACAAGATCCAGGAACGGCCGATCGCGCTCGCGGGGCAGGTGGTGATCCACCCCATGATGTACGTGGCCGTGTCCTACGACCACCGCATCGTGGA
>DASYGC010000513.1:0-2617 GCA_036000225.1 Ktedonobacterales bacterium
GCACTCGACGCAAAGGAGCGTTTTATGGCCACGACCACGCAGCCCGGTAGTCCCACCAACATGAGCGATTCCCCCAGGACCTTTCTGAACTATATCGGCGGCCGCTGGCAGGCCAGCGCGGGCGGTCACACGTTTGACAACACCAATCCGGCGCATGAGGCGGAAGTGGTTGGGCGCTTCCAGCGATCGACGCCTGCCGACATTGACGCGGCCATCGCGGCAGCCGAGGCGGCGCTGCCCGCGTGGCGCGCCACGCCGGCGCCACAGCGTGGCGAGATCATCCTGCGCGCGGCGCTGCTGCTCGAACAGCGCCGCGACGAGCTGGCGCGGCTGATGACCCGCGAGATGGGCAAGCCGATCAAGGAGACGCAGGGCGATCTGCAGACCGCTATCGACTTCGGCAAGTTCGTGGCGGGCGAGGGCCGGCGTCCCGGTGGCGACACCGTGCCATCCGCACTGCCCGACAAAATGTGCCTGACCATTCGGCAGCCGCTGGGCGTGGTGGGCATCATCACGCCGTGGAACTTTCCCATTGCGATCCCCGCGTGGAAGACCTTCCCGGCGCTGGTTGCTGGCAACACGGTGGTGCTGAAGCCGGCCAGCGATACACCGCTTTCGTCGGCGATGCTGGTCGAGACGCTGATCGAGGCGGGCGTGCCGGCGGGCGTGCTCAACTTCGTGACCGGTCCCGGCGGCACACTGGGCGATGTGCTGGTCAGCGACCGGCGCGTAGCGATGATCTCGCTGACCGGCTCAACCGAGGTGGGCCAGCATGTCGCCGAGCTGTGTGGTCGCGATCTGCGGCGCTGCAGCCTGGAACTGGGCGGCAAGAACGCCATCATCGTGATGTCCGACGCGAACCTCGACGAAGTAGTGGCCGCCGTTGTATGGGCGGGTTTCGGAACGACCGGGCAGCGCTGCACGGCGACCAGCCGGGTAATCGTGCACCAGAACGTGGCGCGCGAGTTCAATGACCGGCTCGTCGCCAGCGCCGAGCGGCTGCGCGTGGGCGATGGGCTGCTGCCCGAGACCGAGATGGGGCCCCTGGTCAATCGCGGGCGGGTGAGTGCGGTGCATGAGTACACCGCGATCGGCAAGGCTGAGGGCGCCAAGCTACTCACGGGTGGACATCCGCTCGACCAGGGCGAACTGGCGGAGGGAGCATACTACGCCCCAACGGTCTTCGCGGAGGTGGAGCCCGGCATGCGTATCGCCCAGGAGGAAGTCTTCGGACCGTTCATCTCAGTGATCCCGGTGTCCGGCTATGCGGCGGCGATCGAGGCGGCGAACGCGACCGCCTATGGGCTGTCGTGCGCCATCTTCACCGAGGATGCGCGCACGGCATTCCGCGCGATGCACGACATCAACTCCGGCCTGATCTACATCAACGCGGGCACAACTGGCGCTGAGCCGCACTTGCCTTTTGGTGGCACCAAGCAGAGTGGCAACGGCCATCGCGAGCTGGGGCATCAAGCGGTGGAAGAGTTCAGCGAGATCAAGACGGTATTCATCTCATATCCCAGGCTGAGTTAGACCGGTGGAAGGCTGCTGGGAGGCTGCAATGGGCTTCGACTACTGGCGCGGCGGCCAAGTCAGGCTGCGCGCGGTCGAGCCAGGCGATTGGGAGATGCACTTTGCCTGGGATCAGGATGCTGCGATGACCCGCGCCATTGACTTCATCTGGCCGCCGCGATCTCAAGCCCGTGCCAGACAATGGGCGGAGACGATGGCGCTACGCGACCCGGAAGGTGATGCTTTCCAGTGCGAGATCGAGAATATGAGCGGCGTGGCTGTCGGCCATATCGCCACGCACCACTGCGATCGCCGCGTCGGCACGTTCAGCTATGGCATCGGCGTGCGCTCAGAACATCAGCGCAAAGGCTATGCTAGTGAGGCGATTCTGCTGATCTGTCGCTACTACTTCGCGGAACTGCGCTACCAGAAGGTGACGGCGATGGCGTACAGCTTTAACGACGCATCGATCCACCTGCACGAGCGGCTGGGCTTCCAACGCGAAGGCCAGCTGCGGCGGATGGGGTACACCGGCGGACTATTCTACGACGCGCTCTATTTCGGCCTGACGTCTGAGGAATTCGCCATCACCCATGGCGATCGTTTCGCCAGCGCGCCGCCTGGGATATCCACGCCACCAAATCCCTGAGCGGTACCGCTGAAGAGTGAGTTGGAGCCGCCTACATGCTGACTGCCCGCACCGGTCTTGCCGGCACGGGCAGCAGAGATGCGTATAGATTGGTTTCCGGCGCGCTTCGGCATGAGTAACGGGTCAGAGGCCCGTCGGCGGATCAAACTGCGTCGCGGCACGCTCGGGGGGTGCACCCCAGAGATCGGCGTCAGCCGCTGGGCTGGAAGTCCGGTCGGTTGCGCCGCCGCGCGCGGTTGACGTCGCGATGGGTGCGGGCGCGAGTAGGGTGTCCAGTCCGGGGATGCCGCGCAGCACACCGGCAAGGCGTTGACGCAGTTCACGCCCGGGCGCGGGCGCATACAAGATACCGAGCGCGATACCAAGATAGAAGCCCCGGCGCAGCCAGCGCACGCGACGAGCGAAACGGCGTGCACCGCGGCGGCGCGCCGCCGCGGTACGTCGGACCGCCCGCAC
>DASYGC010000514.1:0-1871 GCA_036000225.1 Ktedonobacterales bacterium
ATGTCATAGCGCAGCATGGCGATGCGCTCGGGTCCCATGCCAAACGCGAAGCCGCGATAGCGCGCCGGGTCGTAGTTGACATTGCGCAGCACCTGCGGGTGGACCATGCCGCAGCCGAGGATTTCGAGCCAGCCGCTGTCCTTGCACGCGCGGCAGCCCTTGCCGCCGCAAACGCCGCAGCTCACATCCACCTCGGCGCTGGGTTCGGTGAAGGGGAAGTAGCTCGGGCGGAAGCGGATGCGCCGGTCGGCGCCGAACATCTCGCGGGCAAAGCGTTCCAGGATGCCTTTGAGGTCGGCCATGGTACAGGTTTCGTCAATCAGCAAACCTTCGATCTGGTGGAACATCGCCTCGTGGGTGGCGTCGAGCGCCTCGTTGCGATAGACCTTGCCCGGCACGATGGCGCGCACGGGCGGGCGCATGTGCTCCATCACGCGTATCTGGTTGGGCGATGTCTGGGTGCGCAGCAGCAGTTGGCCCGGCACGATCCAGAAGGTATCCTGCATGTCGCGCGCGGGATGATCCGGCGGCAGGTTCAGCGCCTGGAAGTTGTAATAGTCGGTCTCGATCTCGGGACCATCGATCACATTGAAGCCCATCTGGCTGAAGATGCGCGCCGTGTCGCGGATCACGCGCGAAATGGGATGCAGCTGGCCGCGCGGCACGACACGGCCGGGAAGGGTAACATCAATGGCTTCGCGTGCCAGCGCACCGGCCAGTTCGCCGGCCCGCAGCGCCTGCCCGCGCGCGTCGAGCTGGCGCTGTAGTTCGATCTTGACGGCGTTGGCCGCCTGGCCGATGGCGCGTCGCTGGGCATCGGGCAGCGCGCCCAGCCCCTTGAGGATGGCCGCCACTTCGCCGCGCTCGCGTCCCAGATAGCGCGTGCGCCACTCCTCCAGCCCGGCGCTATCGCGCACCTGTTCCAACTCAGCTGTCGCGCGGCGCTGGATCGCGGCCAGCCGCCGTTGCTCGTCGCTTTCGTCGTTCGTGGTTGTCATGTCTCTGTCTCCTGAATCTCCTCACGGGCGCCTACCCATGGGCCGCCACGCCATAACGGGGGCCGGAGCGCACACCCGTGCGCGACTACGGATAACGAGGGCTGGAGCGCATACGCGGCCCAATAAAAAAACGGCAGCTTCGTCCGGGACGAAGGTGCCGTCGCACTCCGTGGTACCACCCACATTGGGCGCACGCGGCCTGGCAGGCGCATGCGCTCCACTTGTACGCCCCGCTAACGGTGGGCAACCGGGTGACCTACGCGCCGGGACAACCGGGGTCGTCCTGGGTTCAGTCGCCGGCTCGGGAGTGAACTTCGCTCAACTGCCGCGCGGGAAGGCTTTCAGTCGGTGGCCTTCCCTCCCTGCGCGCTTTCGTCGTCTACTCTCTCCGTCGTCGCTGGTGTCGCTCGTTGTTGCTGGTTGAGTTCCTGATCGAATTGCTGATCGAATTGCTGATCGAATTGCTGATCGAATTGCTGATCGAATTGCTGGGCGCGACGTTGGCGCCCCGCCTCAAAGAGTATCACACTTGCGGCAGTAGCCGCATTGAGTGATTCTACCCGGTTCCACATGGGTATCGCAACCCGGGCGGTGGCCAGCGCGCCAGCCTCCGGCGAGGGGCCATGCGCCTCGTTGCCGACCATCAGGATGGTGCGCTGGGTCAGATCGAACTGGTCGTACGGTTGCGCACTCGCCGCCTCCGCGAGCAGCACCTGTTGGACGCGTGGCGCTCCGCGCACGCGTTGCGCGATCGCCTCCCAACTCAGCGCCGCGCGCACGGGGAGGTGAAAGTGCGCGCCACTGCCCGCGCGCACGACCTTGGGGGCCAGCCAATCGGCGCAGCCGGGTCCCAGCCACACCTCATCAACATCC
>DASYGC010000515.1:0-2871 GCA_036000225.1 Ktedonobacterales bacterium
ACACATAGCGGTAGACACTCTTGTAGGACTGCATTTTGATGAGGTCAGGCGCGACCTTGAGCATGTCGGTCAAATGCAGAAATGGCTTGTCGGCAAGTTCGACAAATCCCTTTTGGAATATACGCTTGGCACTTGCCACGAAGTTCTGATAGCCGGCTTGATCCTGTGGATTCCAGCGCGCGATCTGGCTCAGAATGAAGGCTTCGTCGCCATTGTAATCAAACGAGCGCCCTTCGTGATCGAAGATGCGATAGAACGGATCACACGGAATAAACTGGACGTAGTCCTCACGGCGCTTCCCCGCCGTGGCCCACAGGTCATCGAACATGAATGGAGCGGTGATGATCGTTGGCCCGCCGTCAAAGGTGAATCCGTCGATGTTGTACACATATGCGCGACCGCCGAGTTTATCGCGCTGTTCAAACACGTCAACCGTGTGGCCGCGCGCGGCAAGACGAATGGCCGCGCTCAGGCCGCCAAACCCACTGCCGATGACCGTAATCTTCGCCATCTCTGCCCTCCCCCGCGATTGGCCCGCGGCCCAACCTTGCGCCTGCGTTTCACTCGCGGCCTCGCACCTGCGCTTGTCCGCCGCCAGTTGCGCGGAAGACGCCTGAACTTGCCCGGGAATCCAATCTACGCTCCACGAGGTAATACAGTATAGTGCGCGGATTGGATGTCCGCTGTGGTGGTCCATCACGTCGTTCACCGGTTCCCAGAGGCAGGGTAGGTCGCTACGCATGATAAACTCGTACCAACGAGAAATGTCGCGGAGGGCCGCCAGAGCATCTACTGACGCTTGCACGATCGCGACGGGCTCCAGCACTGAACGAAGGCGCGTATATGACCATACTCTGGTTGGCGCTCTGCTATGGCTCGGGGGCGCTGCCGTGGTCGGTGTGGTTGGGCAAGCTGGTATTTCATCGCGACCCACGCGAGCAGCCGGATAGAAATCCCGGAGCGGCCAATGCCTTCCGTGCCGCTGGCTGGCGTCTCGGGGTGATCGTCCTGTTGCTCGATTTCCTCAAAGCCTTCATTCCCGTAGCGGTGGCCCGCTGGCTCCTCGGCATCCCTTCTCCGCTGCTCTTTTGGCTGGCCTTCATGCCCACGCTCGGGCATGCGTTTTCGGTCTTTCTGCGCTTTCGGGGCGGTCGCGGCATCGTTGTCATGTTCGGCGTCTGGGCGGCCCTGACGCTGTATCACATCCCCCTGGTGATGGGCCTCACGGCCATCGGCGCCGTATTCCTCTTCAAGAATGACGAATATCGCACGCTGGCCATCCCCACCGTTCTGCTTGCCTATCTCCTGCTGACACACGCTCCCAGTTGGATGGCGTGGCTGGCGGTCGCCCAACTCGTGGTGCTTCTGGTCAAGATTGGGGCATTTGTGGTCCAGCGCCACGCGCGCACGAGAATTGAGACCAGCTGATGGTCTTCCCGACGAAACGCCTTCTGCACCAGGTGCGCGACGACCTCCAGCGGTTGTCGCACCTCATGGCGTTCGTGCTGCTCACCCTCTTGGGCGCTCGCTTATGGTCGAATCTCCGTTTCTTACGCTGGGTTCGCGACCAGGCAGCGGAGCCCAGCGTGCGCCTTCCCCGTGTCAGTGTCTTGATTCCCGCCCGCAATGAGGCCGCGACCATCTCCTCGTGTGTCACCTCCCTGCTGCAGCAGCGGTATCCTGACCTGGAAGTCATGGTCCTCGATGATGGATCTACGGATGGAACGAGGCGGCAACTCGAAGCCCTCAAAGTCCAGTATCCGCAACTGACCGTCATCCATGCCACCGGGGATCCGCCCCCAGGCTGGAATGGGAAGAGTTTCGCCTGCTTGCGTCTGGCTGAGCGGGCAACTGGAGATTGGCTGCTGTTCACCGACGCCGATACCATCCACGAGCCGCACAGCGTCGCACAGGGCATCACGCAGGCAGTCGCGCTGGACGCGGCGCTGTTGAGCGCCTGCCCGTATCAGCGTACCAACACCTGGAGCGAACGCATCATTGTCTCCTTTATCCTTGACTTCATGCCCCTCGTCGCCCTGAATTTCAAGGCGATGTGGCATGGCAACGGCAGACAGGTCGTGGCGAATGGTCAATATCTTCTGGTGCATGCCGCCAGTTATCGAGCACTGGGTGGGCATGCCAGCATTCAGAGCGCGCTGATTGATGATTTCGCATTGGCACAGCGTTTCCGGACTGCCGGGTATACGATCGCGCTGGTTGATGGCACGGCGATGCTCAGCTGCCGCATGTACCACACGTTCCGCGAGGTGTGGGATGGCTTCTCCAAGAACCTGCTCCTCGCTCTCACCTCGTCGTCACGCGGCAAATATGCGCTCTGGCGAGCACCGCTCTTCGCGTGGTGCTACGCCTGCGTGTTCGTCCTGCCGTTTTTCAACTTGGTGTTCAGCGAGCGGAAGGCGCTGGCGCGCGTGGAAATCTGCGGGCTATTCCTCGTGCGTGGGCTGGCGGTACGGCACTTACGGCGGCCACTGGACGAAGTCTTGACAACGCCGCTGGCAGCCTGGGGCGTGATGGCACTTGGCATGGGAACGCTTTACCGCCGTTGGCGCAAACGACCGATCGCATGGAAAGGGCGGCGCTATTAGAGTGCACGGCACCCGCCAGTTCACGCTAGACGCCGCGCGGATCCGCCGGTGACCGCTGTCGTACCTCGACCGCGACGCCTGGATACGGCTCAAGGGTAGCGCGCATACGCGGGCGCACCCGGCCACCAACAAACTGAAATTCATACTTCTGGAGGAGGCGTGCCAGCACGATCTTCGCTTCAACCTGGGCAAAAGCCGCCCCGATGCAGTTGCGCGGACCACCCCCAAAGGGCAAGAAGGTATAGGCTGAGCGGTGCTGGGCACT